>DATNQP010000321.1:0-9429 GCA_036703965.1 Leptolyngbyaceae cyanobacterium | reverse complement strand
GGGTTGAATGATGCCTTGGCTTTCCCGTTTGTCTATTTCGGCATTTACTGGCTCAAGGATAGCAACTTGGACAACTGGTTTAAACAATGGGTTGCGGTTGACTTGCTCTGGGCGATCGCCGCTGGTGTTGTCATGGGTATTGTGGTAGCAAAGGTCATCGTCTGGATCGACCGGCGGGTGCAACGCTGGCATCATAAGGTTGATGATTTGATGGAGGATTTTATTGCCCTCAGTACGATTTTGCTGACATACTCCCTAACCGAATTGGTCAACGGCTATGGCTTTCTCGCCGTTTTTGTCGCGGGGGTGGTAGTACAGGCAAGTTATTTCCACGATCAAGAAAAGCGCCTTGCTCAACTGGAATTCACTGAGCGAGTTGAAAAGCTGCTAGAGGTTGGAACAATTTTGCTACTGGGATCATTGCTGCTGATGAAGCCAATCATCAACCATGCAGGTGAAGCCTTGTTAGTAGCTGGCTTGTTGATCTTTGTAATTCGACCCGTGGGAGTTTGGATTAGCATGCTTGGCAGTCGCGTACCACTGCCAATCCTTGGGTTCTTTGGCTGGTTTGGGATTCGCGGTGTCGGCTCCCTCTATTATTTGTGCTATGCATTCGGCAAAGGTTTAAAAGGAGAAACGGGGGAACAGATTGCCTGGATTACCTATATTACAGTTATAATCTCCGTGATTTTGCACGGAATTACTGCCACACCTTTGATGAATTGGTACGAACGCCACATCAAGGGCAGCCATCAAGACGTTAGTCCAGCAGCCAGTCTTGATGAACCTTGATTCCTCTCTCCCACTCCCGATCTGCCTTGAACGACTAAACTAACAAGTCATCGGTTTTAGGGCAACGTGATTTCAACATCAGTTTCTCTCACACTCCGGGGGAGCTGGCTATGATTAAGTGATATCAGGGGCATTAGCGAGCGAGTCGCTGTACTAGAGCCGTCGAATCACAGATTTGTAACGTTGGCTGCCAAACTGCGTCAATCAGCTTCATAGTGTTAAAAACAAAGAATCCGGAAAGTTTTCAAAAAATTTAGAGAGAATCAGGAATGGGCCTTGAAAGTTCCCCAAAAGGCATCATTTTAATTGTTGATGACAACCCCGATAATTTGGATTTGCTCTTCTTTTTTTTGAGCGATTCCGGCTTTATCGTCGAAGTCGCAACGGATGGTGAAAGAGCTATCCAGAAAGTCGAAGAAGCGCGTCCAGATCTTATCCTTTTGGATGTGATGATGCCTGGAATAGATGGGTTTGAAACCTGCCGTCGCCTGAAAGCCAATGAGTCAAGCAAAGACATTCCAGTGATTTTCATGACGGCGCTTTCTGAGACAGTAGATAAGGTTAGAGGTTTTGAAGCGGGTGCGGTGGATTACATCACCAAGCCAATTCAACAAGAAGACCTTAAAGCCCGTGTGATAACCCACTTAACCATCCGGAACCTGAATCTTCGCCTGCAAGAGCAAAATAGAAGGCTGCAAGAGGAAATTAGGGAGCGTCAGGAAAAAGAAGAGGCACTACGACTCTCAAACCAAGCGATCGCAGCAAGTATCAATGGCATTGTTATTGCTGATGCCAGACAGCCTGATATGCCAATAATCTACATCAATCCAGCGTTTGAGCGGATAACAGGTTACAAGGCTCAGGAAGTCGTTGGGCGAAACTGTCGTTTTCTGCAAGGAAATGACAGCGATCAACCAGCGCTTCACGAACTACGCGAGGCGCTGCGAGAGGGGAGGAGTTGCACGGTGGTTTTAGCTAACTACCGTAAAGATAGAACGATATTCTGGAACGAGTTAACTATCTCACCCATCTATGACGGACAGGGGAACCTCACTCACTTTGTGGGCATTCAATCAGACATCACTGAGCGCAAGGTGGCGCAAGAAGCACTGCGCTATCAAAAGGAACAAACCGAGAATCTACTACTCAATATCTTGCCGGAGCCAATTGTACAGCAGTTAAAGCTTCATCTGACCACCATTGCCGAGAGCTTTGAAGACGTAAGCGTTCTGTTTGCTGACCTCGTGGGTTTTACCGAATTCTCAGCTCACAGATCGGCAAAAGAACTTGTTGAGTTCCTCAATGTGATTTTCTCTCAGTTTGACCAGCTCGCTGAGCAGCATGGTTTAGAGAAAATCAAAACAATTGGCGATGCCTATATGGTAGTCGCTGGTGTGCCGACGCCCCGAGCCGATCATGCCGAAGCGATCGCGCAAATGGCTCTCGATATGCAACAAGCCATCGCTAAGGTAAACGCTCAGATGGGTCAAACCTTTAACATTCGGATTGGCATCAACTCAGGTCCAGTTGTCGCGGGTGTTATTGGTATCAAAAAATTCAGCTACGATCTGTGGGGCGACACTGTGAATATGGCTAGCCGTATGGAATCTCAAGGCATTCCCGGTGCTATTCAGGTCACCGCCCAGACTTATGAGCGATTACGAGATAAATTTCTGTTTGAGAAGCAGGCCGTTATCTCAGTCAAAGGCAAGGGGGAAATGCTCACTTATCTGCTCACTGGCAGAAAATCTCAGGTTCAGGACACATCTGGAATGGGTAATGGGTAATGGGTAATGGGTCGGTCTTTCCAAAATCGGCTTAGTGTGTTTCATCACCACACCACTATTAGTAGAAACAACGCGATCGCGATCGTGACGATAAACCCCCCTAAAATTAAGACTTTTTGACGAGCAATAGGGTGATCGCTAATCTTCTGGGGTACTTCGACGGTTGACCCTTTGATTGACTGTAGCCATTGTGCCACCCGCTTAGACTTTGGCAAGTCTGAAGGCAGCTTGGCTAAGGCTTCCTGCCATAGAACGACAGCCTTCTCATTATCACTTTGTTGCATATAGAGAATACCCATATTTGCCAGGGTCTGAGCTTCCCCATAGCGGTCTCGTAGCTCACGGAAGGTGTCCAGGCTCTGTTTGTAGCACTCACTGGCTTTCCCCCAATAGTCCTGGCGAGAGTAAACATTGCCTAGATTGCCCAAAGTCTTAGCCACTCCGGGGCGGTCTCCTAGCTCCTCAAAGATGCCCAAACTCTGCTTGTAGCACTCACTCGCCTTGCCCCAATTACTCTGTAGAGAGTGAACGTTACCTAAGTTGGTTAGGGTTTGAGCTTCTCTATAGCGTGAAGCCGAGCTATCCCCAGGGGAATCGCCCCGTGCGCGGCTTGCCTCCAAAGCTAACAAGTGAGTTCGTTCCCAGTCAGTCCAATAGGCATAGATATTAAAAAAGTTAACCAACTTCCTAGCTAGCGGTACTACTATTTCCCATGCCTTGGCTTGGTAAGCCCAATCTATAGATGCCAACAAATTCGCCCGCTCAATCTCGAACCAGTTCAAGGCTTCTAAAAGCAAGTTCCGCTCTATAGCTTCTAAGGGTTGCTTTTTGTCTTTGATCAGGACTTGAGCTAACTGGCGACGCGTCTCTGGGTTGAGAGCTAAGTCCATAATCTCGGAGGTCTTAAGGTACCAGCGCGTGGCTCTGAGGCGAGCAGCCTGCCGTGCCTCGGCTGGCTCCTCCTGAGCCAACTGACCTCGCGCAAAGAGGCGGACTAAATCGTGGAAACGGTAGCGCCTACGAACAGCTGGCTCAAGCAGTTGCATATCCACTAAACACTGCACAGACTCCTCGGCTGTTGCTGGCTCCGACTCTAACAGAGCCGCAGCTATGGCAGGTGTAAAGTTTGACCCCGTCAACAGCCCCAGTAAGCGAAACAGACGAGCCGCGATCGCGTCCAACTGTTGGTAGCTCAAGGCAAGGCTGGCTCGTACCTCCAAATCGCTTAGTTGTAGTTGTAAGAGTCGTTGCCGCTCCAAAGCAAGTTTGTGAGCGTAACTGTCAAGTTGCCATTGAGGCTTATTCTTCAGGGCACCGCCGGTGATGCGGATCGCTAGAGGCAGGCGACTGCAAAGGTCGATGATGGTTTTGGCGGCTTCCAGTTCAGCCTGAATCGGCTCTACCCCTGCCAGCTTCGACAGTAGCTCTAAAGCCTCTGGTTCTGTCATCACCGCCAAGTCAAGGATAACAGCCCCTTCTAAGTTAGCAAGGCGTTTGCGACTGGTGACCAAGACAGCACAGGTGGAGCTATTTGGCAGCAAAGGACGTACCTGAGCTTCGTCGCGGGCGTTGTCTAACAGCAGCAATGCTCGTTTGCCAGATAGCAAGGAACGGTAGAGTTCAGACCTCTCTGTTAGCTCTTCAGGCATTGACTGCTCGTCCAAACCCAACGCTCGCAGAAAGCCTGCCAGTACCTCCAAGGGTTCTATAGTTTGTCCTTCACTCCCGCGCAGGTTGACATAGAGCTGAGCATCCGGGAAATCAGGCTTTAATTGATGGGCAATATGGATAGCAAGGGTCGATTTGCCCACACCGGCTATGCCAGTCATAACAGCGAGTGCGATCGCTGTCTCTCTACCCAGGGTTGCCTGTCGCAGCAGCGCCGTCACCCGATCTTGTTCTTCTTGGCGACCTGTGAAGTCGGAAATATTCGGGGGAAGCTGATGCAGCGAAGTGGGCTGAGTCAGGCTACCCTGAAAAATTTGCCTAATTGTATTGTAATGGTAGTCACTAACAACAGCACCTTGCACTGGACCGTGAAAGTGCAGTTCGTACCTTGGTCTATCCCCAGCCATTGATTGCTCCGGTAGCTTATCGCCAAAGTTATCGCTGTGAAGACTGGATCTTGGGCCACTGATAGCTGCTCTTGGCACGAGGTTGAGTTGGCTGACTGGGTTCAGCAAGCTTGACTTGAGGCTGAGTCGGTTGACTGGCTTCCCCAAACCTCAAGTTTTGAGCATTACTAGACTTCGCAATTTGGAGAGCCATCGTTACAATCAAAGCTTCAAGAACTGAGGTTTTATCAAGAGGATTAACAGTGATCACGGGGGGTCGATGTTTATCGTTCATGTAACCCAGAGTCATCAGAATATGATCGGCACTCCATGCTCCTGGACAATCCCTATGGGTTACACCAATAATCATGGGGATTTGTACTCGTTGGTTCATAAAGGCGAGAATTTCACGAGCTTCGCGGAAACCACTGGGTCGATCGGCTGCCACGAGCAAGATATAGGCGTGAGCACCACGAATCAAAATATCCCACATGAAATCAAAGCGAGATTGACCAGGAGTGCCGTAGACACGTAGAGCCATGTGGCGACCAAACGTGAGTTGGCCAAAGTCGAAGGCAACGGTAGTTTTTGCCTTCATCAGAGATGTTTCATCAGTGGCAGTGCGTTCTGTGTCTACGACTTCACTTTCACTAGCGGTTCGCACAAAGGTAGACTTGCCAGCACCAACAGTTCCGGTTACGACTAAACGCAGGGTTTTCATTCAATGTTGCTCCACAAAAAACTACCGAAACTTATCGGAGATAAAGATTAATTGGGATTGAGAGCATGCAGCAGTATTGAACTAAAGACAGAACCTCAATCCTTTGTTTGACTGGGCAGATAATCTAAACAGGCTAACTACAACAAAGCTGGCTTCAATTCAGTCAGCGCCCGTTTGATTTCTAACATCAACACTCCCTGCTTTGCCGCCTTCCCTGCGAGTACCAGAAACACCGCATCCTGACCACAACTGGTCAAAATACTAAAACCTTCTTCCCCCTCCACATAGATGCGATCAATTTCACCTCTGGCGAGTTCTTTGCCAATGCGATCGCCTAGAGACAGCATTGCCGCTGACATGGCTGATACCCGGTCTTCATCCATTTCACTGGGCAAGTTACTAGCTAGGGGTAAGCCATCCGGGGTGACGACAGCAGCTCCCTGAACATCACTTGTTCCTGTGACGAAATTTTTTAGTACGTATCCAAGTTTGGCAGAATTGATCGCCATTATTCTATTCTTGCTCCCATTTAGGTAGTACGATTCAGTTAGGTTTATTCATCAAACAACATCGTCTTCTATCTTTTTCATTACGCCTGATAGGTTCAGGTCTTACTTATCGTTTATAGATGTTGATTGAAACTTGAATCTATACATTTCAGTTTTAGCAAGTTTATCTATCTATGTGTGTATTTACACCCTGATTATATGTGTATTTTTTATGAATTTTTTAGTGGGAATTAATAGATAATTTTACTTCTTACAATTCTTAATATGGGATTAACTTGAAGCTTTAAAATTACTAGTACAGCGCGGCGGAAATAAAGTTACTATTTACACATCAGTGAAACGCCTGCCATGTAAGGCTTTTGAATTTTGAATTTTGAATTTTGAATTCCGCGAAGCGGTACTAGACAACGCTCCTTAGAAGTATCTCTAGGTATAAGCTCTAGAAGCATGACTCACTAACCTATTCAGGAGTTATCAGTTAAATCAGGATAGTTTTGTCAGTCAACCGGATTGGATATGCCTGTAGTTCTAATGGGAATATCGGCTGGCTACTGTATGTATTTAGGTAACAAAAAGAGTAGTTTTATATATTTATTTTTATCAAAGTAAACAATATTTATTTGTTTAAGTAGTTTAATGTGGGTTATTTAAACTACTTAACTTTCAAGCCGGTTGCACATCCAAAGCCAACATTGCTGTAGCCGCAGAGCTAAGTCGAATGGTACTGACTTAAGCGAAAGTAGTCGTTGTTGGGAAAAATCCAGATTGGGGGGCTTCCCCCCAAACCCCCCACTGGGGGACGAGTGCCTCCCCCAGACCCCCTGCACAAGGGTTGATTGGTGTGGATGAGAGTTCTTAAGTCAGTGCCATTCGAGCTAAGTCTACGGCTACACCGGGTTTAAGATTCTAGAAAAATATAATGACCAGAGTCAGCCTTACCCTACTGCGAAATTAGAAGACCCATCAAAACCACCAGAGCTTCAACGGTAGAGGTTCGCTTATTGGGATTAACTATGACAACAGGTGGTCGATTTTTTTCGTTCATGTACCCCAGCGTCATCATAATCTCCTCTGGAGTTTGCGCTCCCGGACAATCTTTACGGGTAATGCCAATAATCATTGGAATTTTTACTCGTTGGCTCATAAACGAGAGAATCTCACGAGCCTTGGAAAAATGGCTGGGTTGGTCGGCTGCCACCAGCAGAATATAGGCGTGAGCGTCCCGAATCAAAATATCCCACATAAAATCAAAGCGAGATTGACCAGGGGTACCGTAGATGTGCAAATCTCTATTGAAACCAAAGGCTAGTTGCCCGAAGTCGAAAGCAACGGTAGTTTTTTCCTTCAGTATAGATGTTTCATCAGTGGCAGGACGTTCTATTTCTACGACTTCAGTTTCACTAACTGTTCGTACAAAGGTAGACTTACCGGCTCCGACGGTGCCGGTTACTACTACACGCACAATTTCCATTTATTTTGCTCCGCAAAAAATTACCGAAAATTTATCGGGTAAAGAATTATTTGGCATTGAGAGCATGCACCAGTATTAAACTGAGTCAAAATGTTGATAAAGTTGATATTTTGTTTCTCAAAGTTTCCACTAAAAATTAAGCTGGCGCTAGCAAGGTAACCGCCAATCTTCTCTTGGCGATGCAGAAAATGTAACATCTTACCTGGCAAGCTTGAAGCCAAGGGTAAAGACAGTAACCTTTAAGGAGGTTACTGTCTCCTCTATTTGGCTCAGGAGTTCGCTTAATTCCTAAGAGTAATCACACCCTCGTTGGCGGCACCAATAGCGATAACAAGCTCAATGTGCTGTGGCGACTTGCACAAAATTCCTATAAGCTTGTCTGGGCAAGGTAACTGCCAATCCTACATTTGTTAGCGAGACAATTGACAGACTCTTACTACGACAAAACAGGCTTGAGTTCGGTCAACGCCCGTTTGATTTCCAACATCAACACTCCTTGCTTGGCTGCCTTGCCCGCCAGCACTAAAAACACCGCATCCTGACCACAACTGGTCAAAATACTAAAGCCTTCGTCCCCTTCCACATAGATACGGTCGATGCTACCTCGCACCAGTTCTTGACCAATGCGCTCGCCCAGAGACAGCATGGCCGCTGACATGGCTGATACTCGTTCTTCATCCATTTCACCAGGTAAGCTACTGGCTAGAGGTAAGCCATCCGGGGTGACTACAGCAGCTCCCTGAACATCAGTTGTGCCTGTGACAAAATTTTGGAGGATGTGCCCCAGTTTTTGAGAATTGATAGCCATTGAAGGATTCCTGCTCTAATTTCAACTATTGCGTTGCTAGTAATTTTTCTTTCTTGTCACTGGCAGCGTGAGATTTACCCCACACCACTGCCAGTTGATCAATTGCCTCAAGCGAGGCTTTTGTGTTGTGTCTGTTTAACCGAGCATTGTGTACTCTAGGACATCATGAGTAGCACCACGCAAGACAGATTGAGTGTGCTGCCCCCGTAAGCGCTTAGCTAAGAATGCTTCTAAAAAGCCCTGAATTGCGCCTAAAGTAAAGGTACACTGTCGTGATGAACCTTCGACTTCACCCGCCGAGCAGATGGTTTCGCGGGTATAGACTTTGTAGACTTCGTCTTCATGGACGATCTTGTCAAGAAGGCATAAGCGAGTGCCATCTTTGCCCAAGGCTTGATTAGCTATTTCTCGGACTTGTTCGAGAGACATTTCCGTACCCTTATTAACTAAAGAAAGCTCTTCAGCTAACTTCTTGCCGCGTTGGCGACCCGCCGAAATCAGGGCAATTGCCGCTGCTTTGTCACCGAGCGCCTCTTCGACACCAACAACGATCGCTTTTACACAGACGACGCTACTGAAATTTCCGAGTTCTGTACGTTCTGCATTCTGTGCAACTGGCATGAGATTTAGTTCCTTTTGTGTACATGGTTTGAATGAATTGCTGGCGCTCCTAATGCTCTTAGAAAGCCAAGACTTTTACTAGAACAAAGCTGGCTTGAGTTCGGTCAGCGCCCGTTTGATTTCCAACATCAACACCCCTTGTTTGACCGCCTTACCAGCCAGGACAAGAAACACCGCATCCTGACCACAACTGGTCAAAATACTAAAACCTTCTTCCCCCTCCACATAGATGCGATCGATGCTACCTCGCACCAGTTCTTGGCCAATGCGCTCGCCCAGAGACAGCATGCCAGCTGACATGGCTGATACTCGTTCTTCATCCATTTCACCAGGTAAGCTACTGGCTAGAGGTAAGCCATCTGGGGTGACTACAGCAGCGCCCTGAACATCAGTTGTGCTTGTGACAAAATTTTGGAGGATATGCCCCAGTTTTTGAGAATTAATTGCCATTCTTGTATCCTTGCTCTACTTTCAGAAAATACGATTTGGTTACGTTTAAACTAGCAGCGTGAGATTTACATAGAGCCTGCGCCCGTTGTAATCAAACGCCGGAATAAGCCTTCTGTCCAGCCAGTTTCTCGCAGAACGGCTAATGATCTGCCATTTCTGAACCGATTTCTTTTCCCCAATCTGAATTTGATTTCAGAATAGCTTTGTTTTCATTTG
>DATNQP010000320.1:0-12158 GCA_036703965.1 Leptolyngbyaceae cyanobacterium | reverse complement strand
CAATTTCAGCAGCCTCGAATCCCCATCCCTCCACCCCTGATGATGTCGGAGGAAGGCTCTTTCGCCCACTTGACACTTCTTCAGCGTATGCCAGCTATTGTCCAGCGGGTGATCGATGAAAACGACTTCCCTCCAGCAATTGTAAAGAACTTGGAAGCACTCATCCAGGAATTGCCTGATGGAATTGTGCATTTGCTCAAAGACGAAGGCCCCGATGTAGCAGCATGGGCGAGATATTTAGAACCTTTTGTAGAGAAACGCTGGATAGATATTCGCTGGTTCTTTGCAGAGGTGTACTTCTACCGTCGTATCCTTGAAGCAACGCATTACTTCCTACCCGGCTCATTCCAGGGCGTCGATCCGTATGAGTACCAAAAGCGCAGGGGCTTAGAGACTGCAATGGACTCAATCCGGGAACTGAGTACACGGGTCAACACATGGAGCGATAGCCAGTTGCGTCAACGGAGCGCAGATCGTACAAACTTAATTGCACTGCTCTATTTTGCTTTGTGGGGCAACCGAGCTGATTTGAGTCTTTGGCCCATCAACCCAGAAGAATCTGAGCAAACTAGGCAGGAGATTCACCTAGAACAAACCCACATCTTAGTAGACGATACATCCCTCATCGCTGATACAGTTGCTAGCTTTGATGGGGTACGCATTGACTTCATCGTAGACAATGCCGGATTTGAACTCGTATGCGACCTGTGCTTAGCGGACTTCCTGTTGGCGAGTCAGGCTGCCAAGATAGTTTACCTACACCTGAAGTGTCATCCAACCTTTGTCTCGGATGCGACGATTCAGGATGTTCACGACACTTTAGAGGTTCTAGCGGCTGATGGTGACAGGGCCGTTCAGTTACTAGCGCATCGTCTGCAAGACCATATTGCTCAGGGTCGTTTGTGTCTGCGTGAGACTTTGTTTTGGACAGCACCCTTGGTCTTTTGGGAAATGCCTGAAGAGTTGAAACGTGAACTATCTCAATCTAGCCTGATTCTTGCCAAAGGAGATGCGAATTACCGCCGATGCTTAGGCGATCGCAAATGGCCGTTTACCACCTCTTTTCAAGACATTGTCTGCTACTTCCCAGCACCGTTTGTGGCTCTACGTACCCTCAAGTCGGAACTGGCATCGGGTCTCGAGTTAGACCAAGTGGAGACACTGAACCATGAAGACCCTCAGTGGTTGACAAATGGGCAATGGGGTGTAATTCAGTTTGTTGATTCAAAAAACTCTACGGCATCTCACCCGTAAAGCAATAAGGAATTTGATGTTGCTTGAGCGTTCACCATTGTTTACTAGTGCATTGCTCCCACCAAAAAATTAGAAAGGTAACCTGCGCCGAACTCTGTCAATCGTGTTTAAAACTCGATCGGCAGTGTCTAAAACACTATTGATGTTGTCGATTTGATCGCGGGAGTCTACCTGAGTACTGGCAACATAAGGCGTGCCTAGTTGTGGTGCGGGGGAGTTTTCGACTTGCAACGCTAAATAAAGCCCAGACTGCGGCGCTAGCTGCAAGAATGTATTAATTGGAATAGCGTAATTAAACCCAGGCTTGATCAGACCGGCAATGCTCTGAGCAGCTTCTGGAGTCAATCCTTCCCTTGCCTGCAACCGCTGTGGATCTTCCGTATCTCCCAAGCCATGAATGCCAATCACACGCCCTGCTGTGTCTAGAACTGGGCCTCCACTCATCCCGCCACGAGTTACGTTGGTGTAAATCATTTTGTAGCCCTGCATAGGCTTTTCTAGAAACCCCGAAATTCGCCCACTAGTGAATTGACGGATTAGTTGTCCGCCAGCTGCTTGACCTACGCTACCCAAACCAGGCCATCCAGAAATGAAAACTTCTTTGCCTTCTTTTGCTTGGTCAGAATTTACGAGTTTAGCCGTTTTGTAATCGTGATCGCTCGTAAACTCTACCACTGCCAAATCAACTCCAGGCAATCGTTGTATCTTCCCAGAATCAAGTTGATATGCTTGTTTATCAGAGGTCACAACTTTGTATTTATCCCGCTGGCTAACGACGTGGTGAGCGGTAAGGACGTAGTGGGTCTTACTATCCTTGGCAATAATCACTCCTGAGCCACTGCCATTATTGCCTACGATCAAAACCGTGACCTCACGGGCAATATCGTTGACTTCTTCCCCCGTAAGAGCCATTGCGCCTGGAGGTTGCACGATGACAAGCGCACTAGCGATCGCCGTACCAGCTAGTATCGCTGGCAATTCGGTGTGAAACTTCATTATTAAAGCTCCATGATTACTGCAATGAACCTTGCTCTCAAGAAACTCTGCATACCTCATGCAACTGAGAACCGCTATATACTAGCAAAATTACCGAAATACTCAGTGTTAAAGCAAATAAATTAACAGAGCACAAAAGTTCAGTGAAGTTTTTGCTAACCACTAGCTCCTCTGCTCCCTCAAGAGCCGTAGCCCTATACTGGAATTTGCACTTGGAGTCAGAAAGGAGGCACTGCATGGCATCCATCCGGGAGTTGCACAGACAACTCATTCGCAAAGAACGCTCAAGCTTAGAAATTACTCAAGAAGCCCTAGACCGGATTCAGGCGCTAGAGCCGAAAGTACACAGCTTTTTAAGCGTGACCTCAGAACAAGCCCTAGAGCAGGCGCGTCAAGTGGATGCCAAAATCGCTGCTGGTGAAGAAATTGGGCTTTTGGCAGGGATTCCTATTGGCATCAAAGACAATATGTGTACCAAGGGGATTCGCACCACCTGCGCCTCCCGAATCCTAGAAAATTTTGTGCCACCCTACGAGTCAACGGTGACACAAAAGCTTAAGGATGCGGGAGCGGTGATGGTGGGTAAAACTAATCTGGATGAGTTTGCGATGGGCAGTTCCACTGAGAACTCGGCTTATCAACTCACCGCTAATCCTTGGGATTTGGAGCGGGTGCCGGGAGGTTCATCTGGCGGTTCAGCGGCCGCTGTGGCGTCTGGAGAGTGTGTGGTTGCCCTCGGTTCTGATACCGGTGGCTCGATTCGTCAACCAGCGTCTTTCTGCGGCGTCGTCGGCATGAAACCGACCTATGGTTTGGTTTCCCGTTATGGTTTGGTCGCCTTTGCGTCGTCTTTAGATCAAATTGGACCCTTTGGGCAAACGGTAGAAGATGCGGCGATTTTACTCAATGCGATCGCGGGTTATGACCCCAATGACGCCACCAGTCTCAAAGTTGAAATCCCCGACTACGTCAAGTCACTGAAACCCGATTTCCAGCCCAGAGGACGCCTCCGGATTGGCGTCATTAAGGAAACCTTTGGCGAGGGCTTAGACCCCATCGTAGAAGAGGTTGTCACCAAAGCGATCGCTCAGTTGCAAAGCTTGGGTGCTGAAATCCATGTGATTTCCTGTCCCCGGTTCCGCTACGGTTTGCCGACCTACTACATCATTGCCCCCAGTGAGGCATCGGCAAATCTCGCTCGTTACGATGGCGTCAAGTATGGCTTGCGTACCCCTGACGCTGACAATCTCCTCTCGATGTATACCAAAACTCGCGCCGCCGGGTTTGGGAAAGAAGTCAAACGCCGGATAATGCTGGGTACCTATACCCTGTCAGCTGGATACTACGATGCCTATTACCTCAAAGCCCAAAAAGTCCGCACCCTGATTAAACAAGACTTTGAGGCTGCTTTTGAAAAAGTCGATGTCTTAGTGTGTCCCACTGCTCCCACAACAGCATTTAAAGCTGGGGAAAAGACAGAAGACCCTTTAAGTATGTATCTGGGTGACCTGATGACTATTCCAGTAAACCTTGCTGGTTTGCCAGGAATGAGCGTACCCTGTGGCTTTGATGAGAAGGGACTACCGATTGGGTTGCAGCTGATTGGCAAAGTTCTGCGAGAAGACCAGCTGTTTCAAGTAGCCTATGCCTACGAGCAATCGACAGAATGGCATCTGCGATCGCCATCAATTTAGCCATACAGTAGAGACGTTCCGGTGGAACGTCTCTCCTTTTCTAGCCAAGACCCAAGCGGAAAGCGATTTTTTCTGCCCACTCCGGGAAATCAATTAGCGGATTGCGATTGCCTTGCTTCTCAAAAATCGCCATATTCCTGTGTTTTTCATATTGAGTCACCGGATAAGCTTTATGCCATTTCAATAAGGTTTCTATACGCTCCTCCTCATATTCACTTGTTGTCTTGTTAATTTCTCCTGGATAGCGAAGCAAGAAGTAAAGCGTTGCTCGCGCTGTAGCACCTTTGCCTCCACTCGGCTCAAACTTTTTCTCCACACGCTTGCCGCAATCGTTGCGTATCACTTCGTTGAAGTCCGGGAAGTCGAAATAAGGGGTGTTCCCCCGAAAACTGTTGCAATTAGGCTCGCAGGCAAAAAGGTGATGCAAGTCACCGCGCATGGGTTCTTTTTTATTAAACCAAGACTGCGGTACTACATGCTCACAGTTCAACGGCATACTTGCTTCTAATTTTTCGAGTTGTTTCGCCATCTGTTCAGTACTCATCAGCGACTCGGCGAACACTAACTGTCGGAACTGTCTGCTACGTTCCTGTTCAATTTGGAAATCCTGTCGAATGACTTCCTCTGGATCTAACTCACGTTCTGAGTAAATGCTTTGCAGCTTATTGTTAGGTTGAAGGTCAACCCAAGGGTAAAGATGCTTGCTTGGCGAATAACTCAGCTTATTTTTGTGCGTTTGCTTAACAAGGTTGCTCAGCTCTTGGAAAAGCTCAGTTTCATCAAATGAGCTAAACTTAGCCAGGATTTTCTCATAATAATTCTTACGGTTGAGTTCATCACTGGCTTTGTCGTAGTAAGTCTTAGTCCTCGCTGCTTGTAACTGTGTCAAGGCTTGACCAAGTGCTGGGTGTCCCTGATCCTCTTTAGGGATAAGGGTTTGTTCGGGAGTTTTACTAATATTGCTTTCAACAATAGTGGGTTGTCCCAAACGAACAGTAACCTGAAGAGGAATCGTCCAGGTCACGCTACCATCGTTAGTCATTGAAGGCGACAAAATGTGGGATTCTGGTAGAACTGTAGGCAGCTCAGAAGGATTTTGCGTTTCTTCAAACATTGGGTTCCTCAAGTTTTGTTAATCAAATGGAAAGTTTTGCCGCTTAATGTGCTAAAGAATGCGGTGAAGTTTCACACTTTTCTTTCCTCCTTTCAATAGATTCAAGGTGGGTTCAAGCCCCCACCATATTGAAAGCCCCGCGTCTCCCCCTCTCCGCGTCTTTGCGTCTCTTCGTGACAGGCTTCCTAAAATGGGGATTGGCAATTCTGAATTCCTTACAACCCGATCGCATCGAGCAAAATGCAGAAAAATATCCTAATATACTAATCCCCATCCCCAATCCCTAGTTTCAGATCAGCGTTACTTTCGGCTTGCTTTGTCTAAGCTAGATTAGGGAGCAACACAGCTTTATCGCCAACGCTCCCCTATATATAGAGTTAACTTACACAAAAACACTAAATATAGAGGCCGGAATCCGTTAGTCTAGTCTCATCTCCTAAATTGTCCCTGGTTGAAAAACCTATGTCTTTCGTTGGTCTGCATATCCACAGCGATTACAGCCTACTTGATGGCGCTTCTCAGCTACCGCCGCTAGTGGATCGAGCCATTGAGTTGGGAATGCCCGCGATCGCGCTAACCGATCATGGTGTCATGTATGGCGCGATCGAGCTAATCAAAGTCTGCCGGGGTCGGAACATTAAGCCGATAATCGGTAACGAGATGTATGTGATCAACGGTGACATTGAGCAGAAGGGGCGTTACCGCAAATATCACCAAGTCGTCTTGGCAAAAAATCTCCAAGGTTATAAAAATTTAGTCAAGCTGACCACGATTTCTCATCTCAAGGGCTTCCAGGGAAAAGGCATTTTTGCACGTCCTTGCATCAACAAAGAATTGTTCAAGCAGTATCACGAAGGTTTAATTGTTACCAGTGCCTGTTTGGGAGGAGAAGTTCCCCAAGCCATTCTCAAAGGTGACCCAGCGCTTGCCCGTGAGGTTGCTCAGTGGTACAAAAATGTCTTTGGTGAGGATTACTATCTAGAAATTCAAGACCACGGTTCCATAGAAG
The DNA here is from genome assembly GCA_036703965.1 of Leptolyngbyaceae cyanobacterium. GTDB lineage: Bacteria > Cyanobacteriota > Cyanobacteriia > Cyanobacteriales > Coleofasciculaceae > DATNQP01. The sequence continues at coordinate 6,091 of DATNQP010000320.1, read as the reverse complement.
ACCGTATCGTTAACGTTGAAATCGTCAAAATTGCCCGTGAGCTAGGGATTAAAATTGTTGCAACTAATGACTCTCACTTTGTCTCCTGCTATGACGTAGAAGCTCACGACGCCTTGTTGTGTATTCAGACTGGCAAGCTGGTGATTGAAGAGAAGCGGATGCGCTACAGCGGTACCGAGTATCTGAAGTCTGCACAGGAGATGGCGCGGCTATTTCGGGACCATCTGCCGGATGATGTGATCAAGGAAGCGATCGCAAACACCGTAGAAGTTGCCGACAAGGTCAAACTCTACGACCTTATGGGGGAACCACGCATCCCCAATTACCCTGTCCCCAAAGGTCACACCGCTGATACGTTGCTAGAAGACGTTGCCTGGGAAGGACTATTAGATCGCACTAAGTGTCGCTCTCGTAGCGACATTGACCCTATCTATAAAGAGCGGCTGGAATATGAGCTAAAAATGATGCAGCAAATGGGGTTTTCAACCTACTTCCTAGTGGTTTGGGACTACATTAAATATGCCAGAGACAAAGGGATTCCAGTAGGACCCGGTCGCGGTTCAGCGGCAGGTTCTCTTGTTGCTTACGCTCTAAAAATTACCAACATTGACCCAGTGCATCATGGTCTTCTCTTTGAGCGGTTTTTGAACCCAGAGCGGAAATCTATGCCAGACATTGATACAGATTTCTGTATTGAAAGACGTGACGAAGTGATTGACTATGTTACCCGTAAGTATGGCGAAGATAGAGTCGCGCAGATTATTACCTTTAATCGTCTAACTTCTAAAGCCGTATTAAAAGATGTCGCTAGAGTATTAGATATTCCCTACAAGGAAGCTGACCAAATGGCAAAGCTTATCCCGGTAGTGCGGGGTAAGCCAACCAAACTCTCAGTGATGATTTCAGATAAAACACCAGCACCTGAGTTTAAAGAGGCTTACGAAAAAGACCCCATCGTTCAACGCTGGGTAGATATGGCAATGCGGATTGAGGGGACGAATAAAACTTATGGTGTCCACGCGGCTGGTGTAGTCATTTCCTCCGAACCTCTGGATGAAATTGTTCCTTTGCAAGTGAATAATGATGGCTCTGTTATTACCCAGTATTTTATGGAAGACCTGGAATCACTGGGACTATTGAAAATGGATTTCTTAGGGCTAAGAAACCTAACGACAATCCAAAGAACAGCAGAGTTAATTAAGAAAAGTCAAAACATTGACCTAGATTTAGATCAGTTGCCTCTTGATGAAATTCGGGCTTTAAAAATATTGGCAAAAGGTGAATTAAACAAAAAGCCCCCAGATATTAAAAAAACCTACAAGGTTTTAGAAAAAGGAGAACTAGAAGGCATCTTTCAATTAGAATCTTCTGGAATGCGCCAGGTTGTGCGAGACCTTAAACCCGACAGTATCGAAGATATTTCTTCAATTTTGGCACTTTACCGACCCGGACCTCTGGATGCTGGACTGATTCCTAAGTTTATTGACCGCAAACATGGCAGAGAAAAGGTTGAGTATCAACACCCTCTATTAGAGCCGATTCTGCAAGAGACTTACGGAACCCTTTGTTACCAAGAACAAATCATGAAGATGGCTCAAGATTTGGCTGGATATTCTTTGGGTCAAGCTGATTTGCTGCGGAGAGCAATGGGAAAAAAGAAGGTTTCTGAAATGCAGAAGCATCGAGAAACTTTTATTGATGGTTCAGCCAAAAATGGAGTGCCAAAACGAGTAGCAGAACATTTATTTGAGCAGATGGTTCTATTTGCTGAATATTGTTTGAGTTATGACACTGAAATATTAACTGTTGAATATGGGCCAATGCCTATTGGCAAAATTGTTGAAGAAGCTATTGAATGCACTGTGTACAGTGTTGATAGTAATGGGTATGTGTATACACAACCGATTGCCCAGTGGCATGATCGAGGAAAGCAGGAAGTATTTGAATATTATTTGGAAGATAATTCAATTATTCGAGCAACGAAAGATCATAAATTTATGACGATTGATGCTCAGATGCTTCCTATCGATGAGATATTTGAGCGAGGTTTGGAGCTAAAACGTGTAGAGGGATTGTAGCGGTTGCTACTCTATACGATCACATTGCCCAATTCACAAGCTTCATTATGATCTGAGCGATCGCCAGATTAGGCAAGGTAATTTTGTGTTCCCTGTGAAAACCAGGGAGACAACTTTGGGTTTGTATAGTAAATGTAGAAATTGCATTATTATTGATGCAATTATTGCATTACTTAGCTAGTACTTTGCGTCAAAATATAGGGAGATAGCAATTTCATTAAGGGATACTAGGCAACTGCTTTCCTAAATTTACGAAGAGGTTTCAGTAACTCTAGTTGTGCTTACCCTTAAGTGTTATTCAGGTACAGGCAGGCGATCGTTACTTATTTCGGCTTTTAACTATTCCTTAACATGAATCTCCAACTACAAAACCAACGAAAGGACAAGCCTGTTGAAGCTTTGTTCAGCGTCAACAGTGACCGTTTTAACTTTGATCTATGGGCTAGTGAAGTTAGACGCCAGATGCTTGCTTCACTACAAAAAAGAGCAGTAAAAGGGAAAGGAAAATTCGTAAAAAAGAAATAATAGTAAAAATCACTATTTCTAATACCATTTCACTAAATGCTAGCTACACGCTGTGGGACGGTAATAAGTAATGGGAAATGGGAAACCCTAGTCCAATTACCCATTATCTATTACCCATTACCAGTTGCCAGCCAATCATGTGTATCACGCTTAAAGTGAAATGGTAAAATAACTGCGCTTTCACCTGGAAAAGTGGTCTTCCTGCTTTAGGGACTGCTGCCAGGAGCATTCGTGCAAGGCTCTGGAAATTACTCCCTTCCCGCTCTAAAATTACCTCCTGCAACTCCTCTCCCAGCCACCTCTTCCCCAGGCTCCTGGAGTTATTGGTATTTTTCTATCGGGAAGGGAGTAATAAATATCTATCTAATAACTAATCTACTAACTAAAAATTAATAAGTAAAAACAGCCAAAATCGGCAAATTAGATGTATTCTAGCCGACTAAAGTTGCACGGCTGGCTATCTAGTAGTTGCTAGGATGGTGCCTACTATTACGGAGACTTCTTGGGACGGTTGAAGAATGAACTGAGAAAGCTCTCCGGGAGGTACGTCATGCGCCAGTTAATTTCAAAAACCTTAGTCGGGTTTACTAGCCCGCTCTACAAGCGGACTATCCTTATTCTGACGCTCATGTTTTGTACTGGATTGGCAGCAGCTTTGTGGAACATGTCTCGCCTCTCGTCGAACCTGATTGAATCACAAGCACTCCAAAATGCGGCTTTGTACGCTCAAGCCATCAAGGAAGCACGAACTCTCTACAGTTCTGAGGCAGTTGATCGTTTAGGAACAGCTCATGGAATTAGCATCACCCACGATTACGCAGCCAAAAAAGGGGCAATTCCTCTACCGGCGACCTACTTGATCGAACTCGGTAAGCATCTCAGTGAAAAAAATCCTGGCATGTCAATCCGCCTGTATAGTGACTACCCCTTTCCTTGGCGGCGCAAGGAAGGTGGTCCTAGAGACGATTTTGAGCGAGAAGCACTCGATCACCTGAGACAGAATCCCAATTTGCCCTTTTTTCGCTTTGAGAAATTCCAAGGTCGTCCCTCCTTGCGATACGCGCAGGCAGACATCCTCAAGCCTAGCTGTGTTGGTTGTCACAACGCTCACCCTGATAGTCCGAAAACAGATTGGAAAGTGGGGGATGTACGAGGGATTTTGGAGATCGCAAACCCCTTAGATGGCTTCATTGCCCAGACTCACTCAGGACTGCGGGGAACCTTTGTCATGTTAGGGATCTTATCGGTGTTGGGGGTGTTTGGGCTAAGCTTAGTGATCGGCACGCTGCGTCAAGGCTCAAAGGAGTTGGAAAGACGTGTCATTGAACGCACTGCCCAATTACAAGAGGCAAATGAACAACTGTCAATGGAACAGGAAAAGTCTGAGCGTCTGTTGCTTAATATTTTGCCTAAGCCTATTGCCGAGCAGCTAAAAGCGGGACACAGTACGATTGCCCATGGCTTTGCTGAGGTGACGATTCTTTTTGCAGATATTGTTGACTTTACCAAGCTCTCAGAACAGATTTCGCCTACCGAACTCCTCACATTGCTTAACGAGATCTTCACAGGGTTTGACGAGCTGACCGAAAAGCATGGTTTGGAGAAGATCAAGACGATTGGGGATTCCTATATGGTGGTGGGTGGCATCCCCCTACCCCGGAGTGACCATGCAGATGCCATTGCTGACATGGCGCTTGACATGCAACAGGAAGTAGCTAGATTTAATGCTAAGCATAGTAATGCCATCCGCATCCGCATGGGCATCAATACTGGTCCTGTGGTTGCAGGAGTGATAGGTACCAAAAAATTTATCTATGATTTGTGGGGCGATGCCGTGAATACCGCCAGCCACATGGAATCTCACGGTCTGCCGGGATGTATTCAAGTCACTGCTGCCACTAAAGAGCGTTTGCAGGATAAGTATCTGTTTCAGGAACGGGGCATTATTCACATCAAAGGCAAAGGAGAGATGACTACTTATCTCCTCACTGGCACAAAAGTTGAGAACTTATCTAGAAATTTGTGAAGGGGCTAAAAGCGATCGCCCCTTAGGCTTTGGCATAGCGAAAGTCAGTTTACTCAATTAAATCCCAGACTGCCTCGCTTCAACTGCTCCCGCTCGATCGCTTCAAACAGAGCGCGAAAATTCCCTTCCCCAAAGCCTTGTGCCTCTTGGCGGCGCTCAATCAGCTCAAAGAAAAAAGTCGGCTTCTCAAAAATCGGTTGGGTGAAGGTTTGAAGCAGTAAGGCTTGAGGAGACTCGTTGTGCCAATCCACCAAAATTTCTTGAGCAGCAATTTCCTCTAATTCAGCTATCGATAAGGGAAGTCCATGATATCGATTTTGCAGCTGGGTGTAGTAGCTGGGGGGAATTGGGAGAAAGGATAGCCCTAGATGACGCAATTGTGCGATCGCTTCTACAATCCGAGGTGTCTGCAAAGCAATATGCTGGACTCCTGGTCCCTGGTTAACGTCCAGAAACTCCTGAATTTGAGAATTTGCTGAAGTCGGTTCATTAATTGGAAATTGCACACCACTAGTAGGATGAACCATCACCTGAGATCGTAACCCTGACTGGTCGGTCTGAATCATAAACGTCTGCTGGCGTTGGAATCCTAAAACCTCTTCATACCAACTGAGTGCCTTTTCCAAGTCACCAGCGGCAACATTCAACACAACATGGTCAATACCAGTAAAAATTCCGGAGTTGGAACTCGGAACTCGGAACTTGGTCGAAGAGCGTTCAGAGAACTGAGTCGGACTGACAGAGTCCAGCGTGACTTCTGACTCCGAAAAAATTGGCAGCAGAGGAGTATTACTGCTGCGTGAAGTATATTTACTACAAGCTAGCGGGACTACCTCCCGCTTTGCTAACGCATCTGCGTAGGATGGAGTATCAGCAGCATAGCTACCTCCTAGGGACTCGATTAGGGTATGAGTCAGGGAACCCCAAGCCGCGATTTTTGCACATTTCCAGCTTCCTTGAGCAAGCTGCTGTTGCTGAATTGGCTGCAAGACTTTTGCACCGTTAGCAACCGCCCTCTTCACGACGCTTTCTAAGTCTGAAACCACAAAAGCGATATCAGCGACACCAGGAGGATGCAGCCGCAGAAACTGGGCAACCGGACTTGCCGAAGTGAGAGGGGAAGAAAAAACAATGTAAACTGCACCGCTTCTCACCACTGTTGTACGAGTATGGCGGCTTGCACCAGATGCCAAGGCTTGAAAGCCCATGTGGTTTATGAACCAGTCGCGGGACGCTCTGGCATCTTCTACATAGAAGTGAATGTGATCAATTTTCATAGCTTATCGCACTTGGGAGCTTGCTTGCCTGTCAATTTTGCCGCTTTTTCAAGATTTACAGGTCATTCCCAAGAAACATCGTGCCATATCAGAAAAACAAGTGGTTTTCTGGCTGTATGTTGATTTCCATTGGTACTGCTTGTGGGTCAGCACTCAGTGCAAACAGAATGGCATTTGCGGCGGTT
>DATNQP010000319.1:0-2188 GCA_036703965.1 Leptolyngbyaceae cyanobacterium | reverse complement strand
GTGAGTAAGCGTAACATCAGCAAACAAGCTTCCAATGGTAAGGGTAATAGTGCCAACTCTCTGACACGACGCAAAATCATTCTTGGCAGCACAGCCCTAGCCGCAGGACTTGGAACTGTAGGATTGGCAGGAGAACAGGTGTCAGCGCAGGATCAGCAGATAAATTCACAGCCTCAAACGTCAACCGCTTTGCCGTTAGCTGGAAAAGTAGCTTTCGTAACTGGAGCGGCGCGAGGTATTGGACGGGCAATTTCAGAAATCTTTGCGCTCAATGGTGCCGATGTTGCCATGCTCGATATTGCCGATCCCTCTCGTCTGAACTCCTCAAGAGGTTACCGCGTTGCCAACATGGATGAGTTCAACGCAGCATTCGCTTCTGTAAAGCAACATGGCACGAAGGTTTTACAAATTCAGGCTGACGTTCGGGATCTAACAGCAATGCAGTCAGCCGCTGAGCGCACTAACCGCGAACTTGGTGGGATAGATATTGTCGTTGCCAATGCTGGCTATGTTGCGTGGCACAGCTTTGAGGATGGAACACTCCAACTCTGGCGAGATGTGGTCGATGTCAACGTCCACGGCGTATTCAATACAGCCAAGGCTGCAATTCCTTTTCTCAAGCAGCGTGGCGGCGGACGGATTATCAATATGGCATCTGTTGGTGGCAGAGCTGGATTTGCTGGGAATGGTGCCTATACATCCACCAAGTGGGCTGTCATTGGAATGACCAAGCAGGCAGCTCAGGAGTTAGGGCAATACAACATCACAGTGAATGCGATCGCCCCCGGTGCAGTAAATACGCCTATGTATCGTAGCGAAGGTCAGATGCGGTCGATGGGTGTTTCAAGCCGAGAGGAACAAGACGCGCTCATCAATCCGGTTAGTCCATTGGGGAACGCTGGAGCCATTGAGCCAGAGGATATTGCTCAAACGGCACTTTTCCTCGCCAGCAATGCAGCTAAAACAATTTCAGGAACAACGATCGATAATGCGCTAGGCTTCAACGCAAGCTATACAGCGTGAGCTTCGTTAGAACCCACATTCCGCCCTTTGACTATCACAAGCGGATAATTTAGTAGAGCGACAGGTCAGCAGAAGCAAGTTCAATCGAGTTAAACTCACTCGGAATGAGAGAGATTCACCATTCCCCATCTTCATTCTCAGCCTTTCAAGCTGATGACGAATGACATGCTGGCTCCCTTGTTGGATTTGCTTCTAGGATGGTCAACACCCATTGAGCAATAGTATTCGCTACTTCCGCGACTGGCGTGGTAGACGTATCGACCGTCGGCATTGGCGGATCGTATTTGAGTAAGGCGTTATTAACCAGCCATCGCGCAAACTGTTTGTGTTCGTTAATAAATTCAGGACTCGACTGTCGCCACGGGGGTCTTTCTCGCAAACGTTGCTCCCGAATCTCGTCACTGCAATGGAGGTTGAGAAAATGGACGCTGCCGACCAAGCCACGGTCTGGGCAAGCATCGATGTCCCACGGCATCATTGTCCCGCAGATGACAGTGTGCCGCCCGCCTTGAGCAATACTATAGGCGATCCGCAGCCAGTTGTTAGTGAAGTGTTCACCCGCCCCCCGCCCCCAGAGCAGGTCTTTATCAAAAACCACGCACTCCGGTAGTCGGCAGCGCAACTCGGGAATGACGGTGGTTTTTCCCGATCCGCTGGCTCCAGTTACCACAAAAAGCGGCAAAATGTTAGCTGGAGTAGTCTGACCACATTCCGTGCAGCACGTCGAGTTGGGACAACCTTCAGCTAGGGTAAGAGCATTGGCTCCACAATTTGGGCAAACAAGAGGCATGGTAGAAAAACTCTTTTGTCACTTGCATCTTAGCCACAATCCTGCGCTTGATTGAATGCCTGTTTCCGTTCTGGCGGAAATTTGAGCAGAAATTTTTCTGAAATGACCATCTGGGTAGCGTTTCAGTCACCGTATGGCGGCTCGTTGCAGCGAAGCTACTTTTCCCCAGTTACAACTGAGTGAGCGTACCCAAAGCGTCATTATCTTACTCTCAACTCAACCTCTGCTTTAGGACTTCAGGGGGCGACAAAGGCACTAGAGGGATTGCTGTATAAGAGTTAAGGCTCTTAACCCCCGTTGATAAAAAGGAAGCTTATTGCGAATAAGACAGAGGAGTTGTTCCACCCATTCCTGACACAGGTGAAAAGTAGCTAT
>DATNQP010000318.1:0-4693 GCA_036703965.1 Leptolyngbyaceae cyanobacterium | reverse complement strand
TTGCCAACTCGCTTCAACACTCACTCGTTGTTAGAATGCAGCTCGTTCAAGGCGATATCTGCTGGATGAACCACTCCCTCACCTGCTAGATTGGCTTCGGGCCTGCGAAGCACGATCATGCCACGAGAGCGATTCGATGAGGAATCCTTATCTACGCAAGCGGCATATAGACGCTGAATTGGGCATTTCCAAAACCGGGTATACCGTTTGGGATTTGTATCTGCAATGGTGATTTCTTGAGTGTCCGGGTCATAATCTGCCAATAAGGAGAAGTGACCACCTTCTAAACTTGGATTTTCATGGGCAATACGGGTGTTGAAGTTGAGAATGTGGACATCAGTTTCATCACAAACGGCGGCTTCAACTTCACGTATGAATGCTTCGAGCGTCATACTCGGTTTATCAAAATGCTCCACCCGAATGGACAGCGGTAATCCTTTTTTTTCAATGTAAATTCGACAGGTGTCGTAGGTTTCTGCTAGCGTCATGCCATCATCTAGAACTGACGCGATCGGCAGTTGGGCGACATAGAAAATTTCATCGACGGTCGTCAGATACCCCAATGCGGTGAAGGCATAGGCAATTGCCGTGACATTGCAACAGAAGATGGGTTGTTGAAATTGGTGTAGTTGAATAATTTCCAAATCTCGTTTGGAGATTTGAGTCAAGTTATCAAGATCCATTTTTTTGTCTCCTTATATACATATATTGATTAACTCAGAACAGACGATTTACAGCAAGTTTCTCATCGCGACCTTCGGACGTGTGTTTAGGTACATTAACTTATCGTTGGCGGGACAGCGATCGCCATTAGGTTAGCGGCAGCAGTCCCCAGTAAGCTCATGGTTCCCAGCCAGGGAGATTGGATGAAAATGGCGATGAGAATCAGCAACCCGCTCACGGGATTGTTCACAAAAATCACCTGACCAATCCCACGTAAGGTGGCATTGAATAAATCGAGTAGGGGTTGATTGGCAAGCCGTTGATTGAGATGCTGCATCGTTCCCCGTGCCGGAATTCTCCAGGAGCGATCGGATAAGCCTGTCTCGGATGACAGAATGCTAGAGATTAATTCGTGCAGGGGTAGTGGCTCGTTATCTGGGGTTGCAAGAGATCGATTAACCCTAGCTAAAGTACCATAAGCTAACGCGGCTCGTAACAAAAGAAGATATTACAACTCATTGAGGACTGCTCTAGGAATTCTCGGTTGTATTACCAGTGTTTAAAACCTCTCTACTTGTAGACCAATCGTCCTTCGATCTGGCTGTTAAGATTTTGATGATGACCAAAGTATTCTTCAAGGACATTCTGGCAGGATGTGGAAACCACCTTTGGATTACCTAACTTTGTCATTTCTTCAGTTGTTATATCTAGACTATGAACGGAATTTTTGTAATGAAATTCCTCCATACAAATAGTATATTGAGCATCTGCTTGTACTGATTTTTCATTAATGCTCAAAGATTCAAGCCTCTTTTGGGAATCACTGTAAATTGCCTGAATACCTTTGTTTACCTGAAAACAACAACTTTCCCCTGGGATTCGGTTTTCCAGCCTCATAATATGTGCAAATATCTTAGTGAGCTGTTCACCATTAACACTAAGTTTATAAAGTACATCGTCGTAAGGGTAAACGGTTTTAAGGTCGCTCAATGTAACTAGAAGACCTAATTTTGTTCCACGGATTGAACCACTTCCTATGAGAACGACATCAAGCTTATCGAGTTGGGCAACAATATCAGCAATTAAGTTACCCAAATCAGTTTCTTCTTCACGCTTAGGGTGTGTCTATTTACGTGCTACGCGACCAATCAGCCGATTATACTTGCGATCTATGTCTTCTTTGAAGGTAGCAATAAACTTTTCGATCTCGACATCTGGCTCTGCAAGATTATTATCCACGGGGATGAGTTGCCACTGCCATTCAACAATGCTGTTCGTATCGTCATCTACTACAATATCGAAACGTCCAATCTGATCTGTGCCAACCCCTGCTTGTGCAATCAGAATGTCGTTAACTTTGGCTGGTTGTTCTAAGATTGTATGGGAGTGTCCGCCAATTATCATATCCACCCCCCATTCCGGGTTTAGCATTGCTGCTAGTTTTTTATCTTCTTCAAAACCGATGTGGGTCAGGAGAATTGTCAGGTCAATATCCTCAGTTTTGTAGGCGTCGCAAATCTTACCTACTTCTGTAGTGACATCTTCAAGGCTGATAAATGTGCTAATACTGCCGTCACGTTTTAAGGACTTAAGAACTTCTTCAGTCACAATCCCGATGAACATAATATCAAATCCATCTACATTGAGGATGACATATGGATTCATCAATCGTTTATTATACTTTTTGATATACAAGTTGGCATTCACGATTGGAAAATTTGCCATCTTTTCCAGAAAAAGTAAGTGAGGAAAGCCATAATCTAATTCGTGGTTCCCCAGAGTCACTACGTCTGGAGCCAAGTAATTCATAATTTCTATGGTTGAAAGACCTCTGTGTTCCTTATCAATAAGAGAACCCTGAAGCATATCACCAGAAATGACAAAAAGCACGTTTTTCTCTTCCTGGCGCACCTTATTGATGTATCCAGAAAGCAGCGACACCCCACCAATCAGATGACCCTCTGCACCCCCAGCCTCTGCCAGAAAGTCTCCATGCATATCATTTGAATGTAAAATAGTAAACTTTTTAAACCGCTCGGTGGTCATCATCATTTTTTAATTTTGTGAAACTAAGACGTTTAATTTTGCCTATTTGGTTCAGATACCCGACTTATCAAAGAAGTCGGGTATCTCGCGTTCACGAAAGAACGGGGGCTTTGAATAGCTGCTTCAAATCTTCAACGAAGCTGGTGAAAAATTTGCCCTCATCAACCTGCAACGCTACCCAGGCATTTGCTCCTGTTTTCGGTGCAGGACGACTATCAATCGATGTTTGTCCCCGTGTCCACTCTCCCTTTGTTTCAACCCGAACTTTTGCCCTTTTCAACATCAGGGTTTCTGGATAAAACAGGTATCCCAAGGTGGCTGCATCATGAACAAGGAGACCTGGAATTCCTGCCGTTTCTCGATAACCCAAGGCTGTACCAATCATGAACTCGCAAAGAGCCATCAAGAACTGGGAAAGTTTACTCTCCGGATTTGCCTGAGTGACTGCCTGAGTCATATCTCGTGTGAAGATTAAGTGCCGCGTCACGTCCAGCGGCATCACGACAATATCGTCTCGGCTGTCAAATACTGTTTGAGCAGCTTCAGCATTAAACCAAATATTGAATTCAGCATGGGGAGTCACATTACCAGAACAGAAGAAGGCACCCCCCATGATTACAATTTCCTTTGCTTTTTTCAGGATGCCGGGACTTTTCGTTTCCGCCGCAGCGAGGTTGGTCAGGGGACCGATCGCTACAATCGTAATTTCCCCCGGAGCTGCATTCAGCTCGTCGATGATCATCTCGTCGGAGTAGGGAGCTTCCTCAAAGTTATGCGTGGCTGGGGGTAAGGTATGGGATAGATTGCCCATCCCATCCGAGCCATGAATATGGGCAGCATCTTCCAGAATTTCTCTTATGGGGACACCGCGACCCACCTTAATGTCTGAGAACCCTGCTAAATTTAAAATCTGCGACGCACTAGAAAAGGTGCGCTTAGCAGCAACATTGCCATCAGCGGAAGTAACAGCGACAAGTTCAGCGAGTCCTTGTTTAACCAAGCCCAGAAGCCAGAGGAAGGCATAGATATCATCTCCGCCCGGATCGGTGTCAAGAATAATTTTGGGATAACTGAGTTGAGTTGTCATAGACTAATGAACATCTAAGTTGTATGTTTTACTGGTTCTCTCGATAATCCATAGAGAGCATTAATATCAAGGCTGCGATCGCTCTTCAAGTCAGCAGCAGCACCTCAAGAAACCGATTCCAAGTCAACGGCTGTCCTCCTGTTTGATCTTGTAAGAATGTGATTTCATCCTCAGACAGAGCTGGCTCTCTCAAACTGGCTAGTGCCGTATTCATCTCCTTCATACTGATGGCATCATCTTCATCGACATCAATGGGTAGGAAATAGGTGACAAATTCTGTGTATCTCGACATCAGCCGTTGATGGCGCAACATCAATTCCCCAAATTCCTCAAAGTCGATCGCACCACTGCCATCTCTATCCATGCACTTGAATAGATAGGTCAGTTCGCCCTCAGAGAGGACTTTTCCTGCCTGATGCAGGTGAGTTGCAAGCTCCTGGGTTGAGAGGAACCCACTGCGATCGCGATCGATTGCATCAAAGATGTAGCGTAAATCGCCTTTAATCGCAGGAGTTGCTTGCTCAAACAAGATTTTGCGTTGCTGCCCCTGAAGCGCGGCTCTGAGTTGTTGCCGGAAGCTAGCAATAGTTTCCTTGGCTACGCGGAACCGCTGTCGATGTTCCTCAGGACTCGCCACTGTATGCAGCACCACAGGTACAAGGGAAGGTAGCGATCGCTGCAAGATCAGACAACACCCAATCGTCACAATTGCAAAAGGCACGGATAGAACGGGTAGCTTGAGCAGCGAGAACAGGGGGGCTAGGGCGTGTTTTCAAACTACACCCACAGCAAAATACAGGCGATCGCGATCATGGCTGTATAATTTGCAGCAAGCTTCTCATATCGAGTAGCGATACGGCGAAATTGCTTGAGTCGGTTGATTGCACGTTCCACAAT
>DATNQP010000317.1:0-12444 GCA_036703965.1 Leptolyngbyaceae cyanobacterium | reverse complement strand
GGTGAAGATCAGGCTGCGTTCTGGGTAATGCTGAGCCAGAAGGTCAGCTAGAATCCGCAGTTTGCCATCTGTACCGAGGGCAATTTCTTTGGCTTGCCGGTGGGCTAGCATGGCTCTACGTCCAGCTTGCGATCGCGCACTTACCATGACAAACTGCTGCCACCCTTGCATACTACCGAGGTAGATATTTGATTCTTTCAAGAAGTCGTTGCGGAGTTTGATGCAGGCGTTGTAGCGATCACGTTCTTTTTGTGAGAGCTTGACTTTTATCTGAACGACTTTGTGACTCGCCAGGGCAAACCCAGCCAGTTCCTCCGGACTTTTGCGATATACCTCTGGGCCAATTAGAGCGTTAAGATCCCTGTGACGCCCATCTGAACGATTGGGAGTGGCAGTGAGTCCCAGGCGGTAGGGTGCGATCGCGTATTCAGCAATCACCCGGTAAAAATCCGTTGGCAAGTGGTGACACTCATCAAAGATGAGCATGGCATACTGATTGCCCAGTGCTTCTGCCTGAATCGTCGCACTGTCGTAAGTGGAGATAAGAATTGGGGTTTTATCTCGCGAACCTCCCCCCAACAACCCTACCTCGGCATCAGGAAAAGCTGCTGTTAGGTGGGCATACCATTGGTGCATCAAGTCCAGAGTCGGCACCACAATCAACGTACTCCGAGGCGTTGCTTGCATCGCGAGTTGTGCCAAATAGGTCTTACCTGCCGCTGTGGGAAGAACCACTACCCCTCGACGCCCTGCTTGTTTCCAGCAAGCAAGGGCTTCACTCTGGTGGGGGTAAGGTTCCATCTCAAAGCTAGGAACTAGTTCCAGGGGTGCAAATTCCTTCGCCTCATCACTAAAGTTAGTGCCTTCAGCTTGCAAGGCTTCCACCAACTGACGGTAGTGTATCGCTGGAATCCGAAATTTCTCCACCCGGTCATCCCAGGTAGCGTAATCCACCCAGGTTTTCCCTCGTGGTGGCGGATGCAAGATGAGAGTGCCCCGGTCAAAAGATAATGTAGGGGTACGAGCCATGAGTATTTCAAGTTCCCAGTCCCCAGCTATTTTAAGACCTAATCTGAAAATAGGGCATCAAGTGTCGTGCAGCTCGGCAGAAGTAACTTACCTGTTAAAATTTCCCCTTAGCTAACCTGTCCCATTTTTCTAAAAGGTGTACGCTGCTTTCAAACAGGCTTGCGGCTGAGAATACCAGTCGCACAACCAATGCCACCCGCTCCTTTCAATAGTTCGCTGACGTCTACCTCCGCAGCAACTTCTATTCCGTTTTCTTCGTACAGACGCTTCGTTTCAGGATTACCAGCAACCATAACGATTCGGCGTGGGGATACTGTGACAAAGTTCATCGCTTGATTCTGTCGAACCGATTTTGTTTCCTCTAGCTCGATTAATTGGAATCCCAATTGCTGAAGGTAAATTTTGACTTCTGGTGCAAGGAGTTGCCCTCTGACAACAGCTAGATCGCGATCGACAATTTGAAGAACTCCCAGTAAATGTTGAATCTGAGGTGGCAAGCTGACTTTAATACACTTTACGCCTTGCACTTCAAGAGACTGTTGAACTTGCCGAAAACCCGATTCGTTTGTCCGTTTCCCTACACCGATTGCTACTAAATCATGGGATATCCATAGCGCATCAGCACCTTCAAACGTGCCACCACCGCTAATCGTTCGGATGAGTGGTACTCCCAACTCCGCAAGTGTTCGTGCTGCATGTTTTTCTTCTCCAGCACGTACCTGGCTACCCATTCTGGAAACAATTGCCCCCTCATGAGTCATGAAAAAAAGATCGCGACAAAACATTAAGTTGTAGTAATACTCAGTGGTTGATTCGTTAGACAACCTGACATGTCGAGCGAAGTGAACCTTGATACCAAACTGTTCGTAACATTTAGCTAAATTTTTGAGCTGGCTTGCCAACTGCCAAAAATTAATCTCATCCAAATGCTGAACAGAATTGACATCTTCGACAGGTGGAGTACCTGGATTTGGAATGTATAAAATGACCTCTTTGAGCGTTTGCCATTCGGATGAAACAGAACAGTTGTTCCAAAGCTGAACGCCTGCAATTTCCTCTGCCAACGTTCTTTCGCGGGGTAGCCAACCGTTTCCATGATAGGCTGCTGGTCTGGAATTTGCGATCATACCCACTGCTCCTGTTGTTGCAAAGAATAGTCTAAAAAGTGAGCCAGTTGTGCAATCGGAGATTGGCTTACAACTGGCCAGATGATATCTTTACGTTGCACCCACCGTTTGGGATGGGGACGAGCTGTTGCCATCACTACAGGCATTGTTTCAACACAAGTTTGCAAAGAATAGTCGAGTTCCATCCCTAAAAACTTGGTAATTTTGTTAAGGGTCAGCCAACGACTGGTCTTGGAGGCTAAAATATCTTCAGCTCTGACTTTTAACACATTTTTTTTGTCCTCTTTAGCGACTGCCTCCACAATTGCAGCATTGGCACTATACCATTGGAATCCGCACACGTATTCTAAGGGATGCTCAATCATCTTTTCCCAATTTGGGGGTAAGTCATAGTTCCACCAAGATTTGCCAAAATCAAACCTATCTGAGTAGCCAGGAATTGATAAGTGAGCGACTTGCTCTACATTGTGGGAGAAGAAACCGCGATCGAGCCATCCATCATAGAGTCCATTTGTACCCGCTGCTGGGTTGCGAGTCAGATGAATAATTTTTAACTCCGCTTTGGGAAATAACTGCTTAATAAAAGAAAGACGGTAAGCATCAACCGAAGCCTTCATCAGAAGAGGTTTGGTTTTAATTTCTGCTGGGGTGGGTCGGCGATAAGGACTTAATGTGATGAAAGGAGGCTCCTCTATACAAAAATCGGGGTTGGGAGGACCTTCTGGACAAGAATACTGAGGGAAGTTTTGCTCTATAAGCTCCCTGGCTATATCGTAATAATAGGGATTAATTGCCGGATACTCTTGACAAAGGCACTTCAACAGTTCAATGAAAAAGTATTTGGTGTTCCAGGTTTTATACTTTAAGAGATAAAGCTTGTAGGCTTTCCGGATATGCTTCATCCATTCCTGGTAAGGCAGAAAAAGTTGAGTCCATTGCATGGAAAGCCTTACTATCAAGGAGTGAGCATATTCTTCAAAATCAAAATTTTCTCCTTCTGCGCCTACCCTGAGATCTGAGATTAGATCTCTAGCTAGAGCAAGAGGGTTTTGGTCTACTCCGAGTTGCGTTAAGTCTATTGAGTCTGAGCGAAATGATTCAAACGGGAACGAGTACCCCCTTATTTTGTAATAAGGAGTGTGTTCGCCACTCAGAGACAAGAGTTGTTCGCTATTCCGCAATAGCTCAAAAAGAAGACTGCTTCCACTACGGGAACCAGCCATAATGAGGACAACTTTGCTAATCTCTTCACTATTTAAATCTCTTCCTGGATTATTGGGTGACAAAAATAGATTTTTCTCTAGAATTTCTTGACAATAGTCGCGATAAATCTGAGATTTGCTTGAGGAAACTGCAATCATTTTCTAATCCGATAGATAAGGTTGATAAGTCAAAAAGATTAACGGAAGTAGAAGCAGTACAAAATTGCTAGATGAGATGAGCCGTTGTCTGCCAGTTACCGACTTCAATAAGCAAAGAACTTCGGGCTTGCAAAACATCAGGATAATGTGATATTGAACTTCGGTAATTTAGTCAATAGCTCATTTCTCTGAAAGTGCAATGTAGTTCTTTGCGCGAGTATTTTTAGTTTGCAATACTAAGTATTACACGTATTACCTATTTATAGGGTAGTTCAACCAGCTGATATTAGCAACAGATTGAGACGAACTTTCTCAAGTTTTTAAAATTGCTTGTTCTAGGGCTTTATATAAAACACAAAATGGCAATTTAGTACGGGCGTATAGCAATACGACCGTACAATAATCTTGAAAATCTCTTTAAATTGGCGTGATTTACTGTAAAGAAATAGCTAAGCGAAGAGTCACTTGATGACTATATCAAGACTTAGGCAGCAACTCTACTTGTAGGGTGCGTTAAATAGCAAAGCCTATTATTGAAGCTTTCGTATAAAAATGTCGGGAGATGACCATAAATTTTAAGAGGAAGGTTTCACTCCTACAGGTGTAAATAAACTTTTGCAAGATACTCTATGGGCGAGGCGCTTAATCAAAAAGGAAAGTCTCTTTCAAAGAAGACTGCCGACCTGATCGCCTATGCTCAGAGTTAGCTGAAAATGTGGGAAATGATGAGCTTTTGACCAACTCTCATCCCTCAGTAAGCTGATGATCTACTGGCGGGTTTCCCGATGAATTAGATAATCCTCCGTATCGGACGCCTAGTAATGCCATTTCCCAATCGCGCCTCCAGCGTTGCCAATGATTGCGATCGCGGCGGAGCGATTTCCACTCTACGCGGCAGCGCCCGAAAAACTCTCTGATCGCCAAATCGACGGCGCTTGGCTGACTGGCAGCGAAGCCAGATGGCTCGAAGTCAAGTTTGTAGCCCAGCTTGCCCATAACGTCGCCAGCAACATCCTCCACAAGGCGAATTTCCCTCTCGTTGAGCGTTTTACGATACTTTCCTGCTTTGTCGCGCTGCACTGGGGACGCGGTGTTAGCCCATGATTGAGATAAGCTGGCGCTTCGCTTGGCTTCAGGAGTTTCAAAGAAGCGGAGCATCTGAGGCTCGAAGTTCTCTCCGATGAATCCGCATAGCTCCCGGAGCGTCTGCTCCGGCTGTGCAATTAGGTCTTCGTAGAGGAGCCTGCTCCAGTTGGCTTTGGGCAATAGCTCCTCGTAATCTAGTCCAACACGTTGCTGTTCGCACCAGAGAGTCGCCGTCAGGTAGGGATGGCAGGGATTGAATACCGACTCGCGCGAGGAAGCAGCTACATCTCGTGGATCGCGCACCAGCCAGATGAACTTAGCGTCGGGGAATCGGGCGAGAACTCGGTTCACATGATCGATCATGAATGTACTCTTGCAACCCCAACGGGCTTTGCCAGCCTCTTGCTGGTGCCACTCGTATATCGCCACGAAAATACCGAAAAGATCCATTGGTTTCGCTAAAGAGGTGATCAAGTCCGGATCGGGAAGGCGCTCCCAAGGATGGATGTGGACTTCAAGGAGCCGGAGCACGTCTTGGGCTAACCGTCGGAGGTTGTTGCGGTCAGAAAGATCCCCATACCCAGCCTCCAGTGGGGCGAAGTACCGAAGGATATGCGGGGGATGGGGTATTGAGATTTGTGAGTGAGAGTCGAAGAGCAGCCGGAGCAGGTTTGAGCCAGAACGCTCTGTGCCGACGATAAAGATCGGAGAATTGCTCATTATTATGCAACCTGGTGATTAGGTTATGTAAATTCTGACGTTTCACGGGAAGTCGTGAAACTATGGAATAGGGGTAATTCTCCTCTAGCCTGATTCTTAACTGTTCAGTTAAATGAAAACAATCAACTCGGAAATCAGGCTTGAAGAAAGTAGATTCAGACGCGATTGCATAATCCCAAAAGATGCCATTAAAAGCTCACCTGGAAATCTTGTACATCCACGTTTCGCCAGCTATAGGTTAGCTTAGATGATTTGATTTTAGCCAGGTAAGGAGCCTTGTGAGGCTAGCAGACATATCTTGCTCCTTAGCTTTTGCTTAGTGAAAGTTTAGTCTCCTAAATCAAAAATTGTCAACCTATTCAGTGATTGCCGCTCTGCCCAAAATTACCGAACATACTTAAAGTTTTCTGACTTCTACGATACCGTCTTAAACCCGTCATAAGTTTTCATAAAAATCGCTGCATTATAGCAAGCATTTTTATTTTTTTTTATAAAAAGTGTTGGCGTATACAAGGAATTTTAAAGATATGATAAAGTTCGATTGAATGGGTTGCCAATGTCAAACGATTAAAATAGTTTTGCTACTATCGGATAGACCAGGGGCATCTACATCTACATCTACCTTTTTCGTTTCGCTTCAATCTATAAGCAGGGTCATCAGTAGTGCATCAATACATAGAATCAAGTCAGAGGTGTACTCAATCCTCCTTGAGAACGTTGTTCTGCATCTTCTTGAAGATCGGCAGCACGGCGTGGGGAGGCTTCATGCCGCTGATTGCCGTTATTCAGGACTACGTCAAGAAGAACAATCTCCTTGAGGAACAAGACCTTCTCGATATAGTATTTTTAGCGTCTGTGCTACCAGGAGCAGTGGGTTTCAATGTAGTCGTTGCTGTCGGCTACCGTTTGCGAGGACTCAAGGGAGCACTAGTCTGTGCGCTGGGAGCTATACTACCAACATTTGTGTTGGTTTTAGGTCTGAGTGTTGCTTACTTCCAGTGGGGTCAAATCCCAGTAGTAGACAGGCTCTTTATGGGCTTTACCCCAGCTATGGTTGCGATTATTATCTCAGCAGGCTGGAGCATGGGTCGTCAAGCGATCGCGGGTGTAGCGGAGGTCGTCATTTGCGTAGCTGCCTGCGCCGTCCTGTTAGGGATTGGTGGTTTTTACAGCAGCATTGCAATTGTCCTAGTATCTGGCTTAATCGGATGGTTACTGTTTAGCGATGCGAGAACTAAACAGACAAAGCTACCAAAGTTCAAGCCTTCAGTGCTGTCTAAGTCTGAACCTCAACGTTCAAGAAAGTTGCTCTCCGCGTCGCCGCTACCTGCTATGTGGCTGCTAATCGTGCAACCTTCGCTAGTTTTCAAACTGTTTACCACTTTTGCCGCTATGAGCCTAACGTTGTTCGGTAGCAGCTATGTCTTCATTCCAATTATTCAGGAACTAGTTGTTAATGCTCAAGGTTGGCTAACTCATAAAGAGTTTATTGATGGTCTTGCAATCAGTCAGCTTACACCCGGCCCAACCATAATCACTTCGGCTTTTATTGGGTATAAGGTTGCCGGACTGCTTGGTGCGCTGTCTGCTACTGTCGGTATCACTCTGCCACCCGCTTTACTGATGCTGGTGGGTACGTGTTTTCTAGATAATCTCAAGAAGTCGGCTGGAGTTAAGGGCGTACTGCACGGCGTGAGACCCGCTGTTGTAGGCATGATCATTGCTGCTGCTTTCGTGGTTGGTAGCACGGCACCTCAGCATTGGGCCTCAGCAGTTATCCTTGTTGCCGCACTCATTGCCATTATTCGCTACCGCGTGGAAATCGCCTTAATTCTACCGATGGCTGGTGTTGCTGGTCTTGCGCTTTACTAGCAAGACTTACGCAACTGTCACGCGCGATCGCATCGCCACTAGGAACTCCTTTGAAGTAACCGGGGAATGAACTTGATGAGTAAAAACCAGTTTTGGTCAACTAAGTCATCTGCAAGTGATTTTGATACTACCTTGCAAGCAGATGTCCTTGTAATTGGGGGGGGACCAGCGGGGACTTGGGCGGCTTGGAGTGCAGCCACGCAGGGTGCTAGCGTCGTCCTCGTCGATAAAGGGTACTGCGGCACCAGTGGATGCGCTGCCGCCACGGGCGGCAGGATTTGGTATCTGCCGCCCGATCCGGAATTGCGCGAAGCTGAAATGGCTTCTCGCGAAGCGTGGGGGGGATTTTTAGCCAATCGCGATTGGATGCTTCGAGTCTTCGATCAAACCTACACAAACATTAATTTGTTAGCTGAGTGGGGTTATCCCTTTCCCACTGATGAGGAGGGCAAATCTTATCGGCGAAGTATCCAAGGTCCAGAGTACATGCGGCTGATGCGAAAGCAAGTCAAACGAGCAGGTGTCAGGATTTTAGACAACTGCCCTGCCTTGGAACTGCTGGTAGACTCTGAGGGTGCCGTTGGGGGTGCAGCAGGAGTTAACCGTCAGTCGGGTGAGAAATGGGTAGTGCGATCGCTTGCTGTGGTCATTGCCACTGGTGGCTGTGCGTTCTTGAGCAAAGCTTTAGGGTGCAACGTCCTGACTGGAGATGGCTACTTGATGGCAGCAGAAGCGGGTGCCGAGATGTCGGGGATGGAGTTTTCCAATGCTTATGGAATCGCTCCCGCGCATTCTTCCGTGACCAAAGCCCTCCTGTTCAACTGGGCAACCTTTACCTACGAAGACGGCACACCAATTCCGGGAGCGGATTGCTTACCCCAAGGGGGACGTTCGATCATTGCCAGAACCCTGCTAAACCAACCCGTTTACGCCATTTTGGATAAAGTCAGAGCTGATATGCGGTCTGCCATGCGATCAATGCAGCCCAACTTCTTTTTACCCTTAGACCGTGCAGGTATCGACCCCTTTACTCAGCGCTTTCCCGTAACCCTCCGTCTAGAGGGAACTGTACGCGGTACGGCTGGAATTCGGATTGTAGATGATACCTGCGCCACATCCGTTCCGGGACTTTATGCCGCTGGGGATGCAGCTACACGAGAACTGATTTGTGGCGGCCTTACGGGTGGTGGGAGTCCTAATAATGCATGGGCAACCTCCTCAGGGCATTGGTCTGGGAAGTATGCTGCTCTCTATGCCCGGAGTTTGGGACACAAGGGAAATCAACGCCACTTGGAGGGAGTTGGTGAGGCAGGGTTAAAGCCGAGAAGCGATTCCGCTCATACCCTAGCAACAGATGAAGTCATCCAGGCTGTTCAAAACGAGGTCTTACCCTACGATCGCAACTATTTCCGTACAGAAAGGGGCTTGTCACAATCTCTAGATAGGCTACATTCACTCTGGCAGGAAATCCACGACAGCCAGGTCGTTGCAGGTAAACAGCTTGTGAAGGCGCGGGAAGTGGCAGCGATGGTAGCTACCGCACGCTGGATGTACAGCAGTGCCCTTGAACGCAAAGAAACTCGCGGCATGCACGAGTACATTGACTATCCGCAACTCGACCCCGGTCAGCAACACTACCTAATTAGTGGCGGTTTGGATAAGGTCTGGGTGAAAGCTCAACCGCTAGACACTGTAGGTGAAAAACACTTTAGTGCAGCCGTCCCACCTGCCCAAAAACAACTGGTTGCCATAGCCAGCAAAATTTCCCAATCCCAAATCGATCCCCTCGCTGGTGGCACCATCCAGAGCTTGGGGGGTAATCCAAAATTCCAAATCGGAGGAGTGCTGTGATTGAATTAGTAAGCGAATCTCGTTGCATTAAATGCAACCTCTGCGTAAATGTTTGTCCGACCAATGTGTTTGACATGGTACCTGATGCACCACCCACCATTGCTCGGAAAAGTGACTGCCAAACCTGTTACATGTGCGAACTGTATTGCCCAGCTGATGCCCTCTATGTCGCACCAGAAAGCGATGTAGAAGCTTCAGTCAACGAGGCAGAATTGGTAGAAAAAGGGCTACTGGGTAGCTACAGAGAAAACGTCGGCTGGGGGGCTGGACGAATACCAACTGCAAAAAGCGATCCCACCTTCTTACTGCTCAAGCATCTGAAGTAAAACAACGGGATAAACAAGCCATGCTGTCGCTTGGACGGCTGAAATTGTGGCTGCATCAATGCGCCAATTAACAGCCAGCAGCCACATCACTTAATTAACATTACTGGAGGTAACTCAATGCAGCGTAAAGGAATCACTCTGTGGTTTACAGGTCTTTCCGGCTCAGGTAAAACTACTATTGCTAAAGCTGTTGAGCGCGAACTCAGAACCCGCCATTGCAATGTCGAAATGCTCGATGGCGACGTTGTGCGCACCAACCTATCTAAAGGTTTAGGCTTTAACAAAGAAGACCGTGATATCAACGTTCGGCGGATTGGATTTGTTGCCAACCTCCTCAGCCGCAATGGTGTAGTGGCGATCACGGCTGCCATTAGTCCCTACCGGGCCATCCGCGATGAGATTCGCGAGATGACAGAAAACTTTATGGAAGTGTATGTGAACGCACCCCTGGAGATTTGTGAATCTCGCGATATCAAGGGTCTGTATGCATTAGCGCGAGCGGGCGAGATTAAGAATTTCACTGGCATTGATGACCCTTATGAAGAACCTCTCAATCCCGAAGTGGTCTGCTACACGTCAAAGGAGAGCATTGAAGAAAGTGTTGGCAAGGTTATTGCTGAGCTAGAAAGATACGGCTACATTCCAGTGAGACAGCTTGCAAGTCTGGCAATTTAAACGGATTCTTGATCGCTTACAGTTTGATTACACACCCAAGCCACCCAAGTTGGCTGGCGCTTGACCACTGAAGATGATCGCATCCAGATCAAGCGCCTTTACCCGTCAATTCAAACTTGACAGACCACTAGACCTACTCGGCGGAAGTTTTCCACCAGTTGGAGAAAACCCTCTCACTCTCGTAGCCTCTCATCCCTTCTTAGCAGGTGGGTTATTTCTGGCAAGCTGTAGTAGACCAGCTTGCCAGAAATAATCCCAAATTCGCTTATATAGCCCCCCTTTTTCTTTCTTGTCGTAGAGACGTTCCGCCGGAACGTCTCTACAAAGTTTCGCAAGCTTCTTTGTAGGCGAAAGCTCCTAGGGTCTCATACAAAATTGACTAAAAATATTCTCTTTCTATAGATTAAATATCCGGATAATTAATACACAAATCTTGAATATTAAGCCATAGATGCCCTGAAAATATTTCTGATAAATAGATACAGCCAGAAAATAAAAATGTCGTAAAGTTATCAACTTTCGGATGACATCCCTAGAAAAGGATGTTACTAATGATAGAGAGATTGGTGTAATACAGGTATCGCAGCCCGTATGACAAAAATTTCCAAGAAATTATCACTTCTTCAGATTATTATTCAGCTTCTAGAGTTTAGTCTAGAAGATTTCGTGGCGTCTTTAACTTGCATAAACGGATTCTAAAACTCTGAATACAAAGCTTTTCACTCTTGAGAATAGGTGTTTGTTAGCTATTTTAAACGCCTAGAGAACTTAATCTTCAAGTTCCTATAAATCAATTATTTACGGAGATAGTGTGGCGATGACTGTCAAAGAAAATCACCCTGTTGTCTCTTCTAAACTGTCAACGGCTTTGAAGCCAATTCGAGTTCTCGAAACTTTAAAGCCGCTTCGGTTTAGCGGTCAACTAGCGTTCACAGGTTCAAAGGAACAACAATGGGTCTTTTATCTATACCTGGGTCAAATCATCTATGCAACAGGGATGACCCATCCTGTAAGACGATGGCAAAGAAATTTAGCGATTCATTGTCCTCAAATAGCTGTTCATGGCTCAACATGGCAACGGGATTTGGCTAGCATTGATGCAGCAACATTGACTACCTGTTGGGAATATCAGCTGTTGTGCTTATGGGTAACGCAGCAAAAAATTACTCGCGAACAAGCCGCAAAAACGATTCGCTCTGTCATGGCTGAAGTGTTGTTTGATGTAGCGCAAGCGATGCCTCTGACTTATCAAACTAAGTCAGATAAGCCGTTCTCTATGGAACTTGTCTTGATTGATGTGGAGCAAGCGATCGCAGAAATTCAGCTCCTTTGGCAAGCTTGGCAGAATCCCTTGCTTGTCAACTATTCTCCCAACAAAGCACCCATAATCAAGCAACCAGAGCAACTCCGAAAACGCAGATCGGCAGATGTTTACCAAACCCTGACCAAGCTATTAGACGGGCAACACACTCTGCGTGACGTAGCTGTGGAGACAAAGCGGGATGTTGTGGCAGTCACCCGTTCCCTGCTGCCCTGCATTCAATTGGGATGGGTGGAATTAACGACTATCCCTGATCTACCTATTCCCCTACCTACTCCTGTTCAGCGAGGAGTGCCTGAGACACCACCACCTGCTCGGACAACCCCTACCGGACCACTGGTTGCCTGTGTGGATGACAGTCCTTTAGTTTGCAGAACCATGGAAGGGTTGCTCACAGCAGCAGGCTATCGCTTTGTAGCCGTGAGTGATGCCTTGAGGGCGATCGCAACTCTATTAGCTCGTAAGCCGGATGTCATTTTTTTAGATCTAGTAATGCCAAATGCTAACGGGTATGAAATTTGTGAACAGTTACGCAAGATTTCTTGTTTCCGTAATACCCCAATTGTGATCTTGACCGGGAATGACGGCTTTGTGGATCGGTTTCGCGCCAAGGTTGTCGGAGCCTCAGATTTCTTAAGTAAACCCGTAGATGCTGAGCTGGTGCTAAGCGTAGTTCGTAAGCACTTAGAGCAGGGTGCAATTAGTCATTAGTTGTTTGTTGTTTTTCTATTAACAAATAACCAACAACCAAGAACCACTTTTTGTTGTTCATTAATGAGGTAAATGTCATGAATACTGCCCTAATTGTTGACGATTGCTTAACCGATATGCAAGTTCTTACCCGCTGTCTACAGCAAGGAGGTTTAAATGTTTTGACTGCCAACAGTGGAGAAGAAGCCCTTGTAAAACTTACTATCCAGAAACCGGATGTCATCGTTCTAGATGTCGTCCTACCCGGCTCCAGCGGGTTTGATATCTGTCGTGAAATCAAAGCCGGAGTCGAAACACGCAACATCCCTGTTGTCATCTGCTCTACCAAAGGCGGCGAGATGGATAAGTTTTGGGGCATAAAACAG
>DATNQP010000316.1:0-2497 GCA_036703965.1 Leptolyngbyaceae cyanobacterium | reverse complement strand
TTACAGCGTGTAACCATTCAATTTCCTGACCCCTGGTTCAAAAAGCGACAAGCGAAACGACGTGTAGTACAGCCAGAATTAGTTAATACACTAGCTAATTATCTGAGGGATGGAGGAGTTGTTTTTCTACAGTCTGATATCGAAGCAGTGGCAGTAGAGATGCGCGATCGCTTTGATGCCCATCCAGCCTTTCGCAGACAAGGCACGGATACCTGGCTATCAACCAACCCCCTGTCGGTTCCCACTGAGCGAGAAATCTCCACTGTATCTTCCGGTGAACCTGTTTATCGAGCTTTATTTGTTCGGGGAGATTACGACCAAGTTGAGAATCTCAACTGAACGGTATTGAGTCAAACCCGACTAATCCGACTGAAGGGCCAGAAGCGCAAACAAGCATGACCAATGACATTTTCTTTGGGCAAAAAGCCCCAAACGTGGGAGTCGTTGCTGTTGTTGCGGTTATCTCCCATGACAAATAGCTGGTCTTCAGGCACTCGTACTGGTTCCATTCGATAGGCAGGGGGTTCGGCGATGTAGTCTTCTTTTAGTGGGTTGCCATTCAAGTAAACCTTGCCATCTTCAATTTGAACGGTTTGACCCGGTGTACCAATTACCCGCTTGATGAAGGCTTGGTCTTTGGCATAACCCTGAATTTGTAGTTGTTGGGGTGGATCGAAGACGACGATTTCACCCGTTGCTGGGGGACGGAAACGGTAGGAAATTTTTTCAACCACTAAGCGATCGCCCACTTCCAAAGTCGGTAACATCGAATCCGAGGGGATGAACCGAGGTTCTGCCACAAACGCCCGAATGAACAGCGCTAAGGCAAGTGCGATCGCGATGATTTGAAGATTTTCGCGGGTTTGCTGCCAGATTTTCGATCTAGGATTCGCCTGTTCCTTAGTTTGATTGGAAACAGTTGACTCGTCTTGATTGATGTCCTCCGTTGAATCAGCCAATCCGGGAGACTGATTAACCGCCGCTAACTTTTTTTTCTCTGAAGCCATAAAAGTTTGAACTGAAAACAGCTGGTATCTTCACCTCACCAGCATCCAAAAATCTTTGCCAGTTTTGGCTCTCAGCCAAGATACCACGCTTTTTAGGGAGTTAAAGCCCATGGGAGTGAATATCAGCTTCTTGATTTGCGTTAGCGTAAGAAATGAGACTCTTTGTCCAGAAGACCCGTGCTGTTTGATAAACGACCTGTCCTACTTGCTGGTTTAGCCACTTGCCTACTAAGCTTTTTGACCTCCTGCGCCAACAGTTCGAGCGGCGATGCGCTGGAGCGCTCCTTAAGTGCAGACCCCAAGCTAAAGGATAACTCAACTCTTTTTGGTGGCTCAGCAGAAAAAAATCGTCAGAACCAGACGCTAGCTCAACTGCCTAAGGATTTCCCCACTGAGATTCCGCTTTATCCAGAGGCGAAGCTAGAGAAAGTCGAGCCGCTAACTGTTCCAGCTGCACAAGGTGAGCTGACAAGTTGGTCATCCTCTGATCCCATTAATGTTATCCAAAGCTTTTACCAAAAAGCATTTGAGTCCAACAACTGGCAAATTGTTTCCAAGCCGAATGACGATGCCGGTGGCCCGTTTGTCGTGCGTCGGAATGACTTGCAAGTTACTGTATCTATTTCGTCTGATGCCGCTACCGTCAATCCTGGGGAAACGCTTTCATCGAGTCAGCCAGCTGCCGGTAAAACTATCGGGAACCTCACAAAATTTAACATTCAGTACATTCGCAATAGCAGTGAGGCAGCTTCCCAGTCATCTGATAAGGAAGAGTTTACGAGTCCGATGGTACCCTCAGAGACGGCTAGTCAGCCAGAGGGGACATCGTCAGCGCCGTCACAGGACTTCACTGACCTCGATAAAGTGCCTCAAGAGTTACGTCAGCATATTGAAGACTTGGCAGCTTTGGGAGTTTTATCCCTTGACTCATCTGGCTCTAAAAATAACCCAGATGCTACTGGTATCCAGTTTGAAGCGAATAAAACCATCAGCCGTCGCGAGTATGCTCGTTGGCTGGTTGCCGCTAATAATCAGATTTTTGCCAATCGCCCAGGGCAGCAAATTCGTTTAGCTTCAGAAACCACTCAACCGGCTTTTCAGGATGTTCCCCGAAGCGATCGCGATTTCCAAAGCATTCAAGCATTGGCGGAGGCGGGACTGATTGCCAGCCCGTTGACGGGTGATAGTACAGCAGTTTTATTTCGCCCAGATACCCCGTTAACACGGGAAAATCTGATCTTGTGGAAAGTACCTCTAGACACGCGTCAGGCTTTGCCCTCAACCTCGATTGACACCGTGAAGCAAACCTGGGGCTTTCAAGATGTTGCCAAGATTGACCCGAAAGCGTTGCGAGCTGTGTTGGCAGATTTCCAAAATGGTGAACAGGCAAATATCCGGCGAATTTTTGGGTACACGACGTTGTTTCAGCCGAAAAAGCCAGTCACTCGTGCTGAGGCGGTGACAGCTATTTGGTACTTTGGCTCTCAAGG
>DATNQP010000315.1:0-9247 GCA_036703965.1 Leptolyngbyaceae cyanobacterium | reverse complement strand
ATCAGGCGGTCTGTTTTCCTTGAAAGATGCCAGCCATTCCCGAACTTGACCAGCGGCAATATCGCGAGCCCCTAAACCAAAGGCAAGGGCGATCGCTACAGCGATCGCGCCTAGGAGTAGTCCAAAGGCTAAGTTAACAATGTTGCTGGCAATGCCCATTTGTTGCAGTGCCATCGCTGATACCAAGGCAATGATGGCAATCCGAGCCGTTTGTCCGAGTATGTTTGATTGGCGAGAGCCGGAACTGGTAATCAAGCTAAAGGCAAGATTTGCTAGGTACAAACCAACGGCAAATACAACTAACCCTGATAAAATCCGACCAGAGATGATAACAATGCCGGTCACAATTGCTGTTAAGGCTTCAATCTCCAAGACGTTAGTTGCTGCGACGGTAGCAAACAGCATGATGCCGACTAACACAATAATTCCCACCAGTTCTGATGGTGTGCGAGTGGGAGACGAAGGCTGTATCACAGTCCCTGGTCCTGTCGGACGGGGTGGTGTGGTGGGTAGTCCTAGGTCATCGATTGGGCTAACTGGCGTCCTACGGGTGGCGCGGGGTGAGGGTATGCCCAGCCACTGGAAAACATTGTTAAAGCCAACGCTTGTGAGGATATTGGTAACTAACTCACTGACAAAGTGTCCTAATACATAGGCAATGACCAGAATCAACCCTGCTGTAAAGATTTTGGGGATAGCGTTGAGAATCTGGTTTAACATCGCGATCGCAGGCGCTGAGATTGCCTCGATCTGTAGCTTCTGGAGGGCAGCGATCGCCGTTGGAATCAAAATCAGGACATAGACAACCGTTCCGAGAATCCAAGAGAGCGACTGACCCCCCGCTGTCCCCCGGAGTCCAAACCGAGTCCCCAACTGGTCTGCACCTGTTGCTGCTAGCAAATTTGTGACAATACGACGCACGACTTGAGCCAGCAGCCAACCCGCAGCGGCAATCAAGATTGCTCCCAAGATATTCGGCAAAATCGCCAGAATTTCATTGAGCAGCTGCTGCACGGGTAGTAAGGTTCCCGCCAAGCCTAGGGTGCTTAAAATTGATGGCAGAAACAGGAGAAAGATGAACCAGTACAGTGCATTCCCAATCGTTTGGGCGAGCGAGAACTGATTGGTTGGCGGGGATGGGGTTTCGCCTGGACTTTCGGGTGGGGTCGCTACTTGCTGACCTAAACGCTCATCTAACCGAGCTATCCGTAGTGCCCGCGTCGTCACTATCTTGACGAGTGTTGCAATTACCCAAGCAACGCCCAAGAGAATCGCAGCACCAAAAAGCTTGGGCAAGAAGCCAAGGATTTGGTTGAGAAACGTATTGAGGGGTTGAGAAACGGTTTGGAGGTTTAGGCTATTTAGAACAGCCACTACCGTGAAGGCAATGATGATCCAGAAAACTGCATCAGATACCCATTGCTCGACTTGGGGAGCATCTGCTCCCTCTTGGCGACCCGTAATCCAATCAGCAATTTTGTTATCGATCCTGGTGCGCTTGAGCAGACCTTTTGTCGCCCCAGCCGCTACCCAGGCGATGAGAATGCCGACCAAGAGGATCGCGATCGCGGCGAGTAAATTCGGAACAAAGGCGCTGAGATTTTGGACAATCCCCCCAACATAATTGGTTCCAGTCTCGACTACCCCAGGTTGAGCCGTTTGTGCCGCTGGAGCCGTTGTTCCCTGCGCCAAAATTGGATGCGCCCAGAACGGCACACCCACTCCCACAATTTGGACAATACCGTCCCAAGTTTCATTCATGGTCTTCCTTCTTGCGTTATTCTCTTTCATTTCATGAGGCAACAACACGGAACTTGTGACTACCGTGCTAGGTGAATTGATGATAATTATCCTCTCAATTCATTAATACCTTTATCACAAGGAGATGCAGCGAATTCGAGATTGGCAGCCTGAGATTTTTATGGACAACATTAAGCTGCAAATCTTGGCGTTACATCTATCTTTATGGATAATTAAGCCATAAAAAGCAAGGATTTGCTGATTTTTAGCGCTCAAGCCTCCTTTTTTCCATGAACTTTGCGCTTCTGGCAAAGTATTAAGAAAGTGGGTTGGTATTAAACATCTGGATTGGAGGAGTCAGAGTTCAGGAGCCAGTAGCCAGAAAAATCCTAGTTGGAAGGCTTACCCTGAGGACGTGTTGAGTTTTATGCTGACAGCTATACTCAGACGTTTGACTCCTCCAGTGACGCACGTTGTTTACACCCATCTACTTAACAAGAGCAACATTACCAGTTATGGATACGCTGTGGGATTTATTAAATGTCAAACGCCCAAGTTTTTGAACAATCGATTCAAATCAATGCCAGCGCAACTATCGTCGAGCGCTGTATCACTGACCAAGCTCTGATGCACCGCTGGCTTAACCCTGTTCTGCGCTGTGAACCTGTGGGTGAGTGGAGCACTGAGGTCGGGAGTCGCAGTCGCTTTGTGATCCAAATCCCTTTATTCCAGCCTACTCTCAATAGCGTAGTGGTAGAACGGGAACCCGGTTTGGTGGTTTGGGGGTTCAAAGGATTTTTCCAAGGACGCGATCGCTGGGAATGCCAGCCAAGGGATAAAGGGACGCGTCTTCTCAACCGTTTTGAGTTTGAAATTCCCAACCCCCTCATTAGCTGGGGCTTTAACACTTTTGCAGCTAGCTGGACACAGAGTGACATGAAAGCTCAACTCAGACGCCTCAAACGAGTCGCACAGGAGACGTATCAAGCAATGAATTAAACTCATCCCCCGACTCAAGTACGGGTAATGGGTAATGGGTAGTGGGTAATGGGTAAGAATTCCGTGTCTTCCGACTTGGGAGTCTGTCCCTGTTAAACCTCATAACTTATTGGCTAGTTATTTGCTCAAGCAACCGACGAATCACTTGTGCATCCTCTGCATTGGGAAGTATCGCTAAATAAATTTCTAAATCCTGGGATGCCTTAGACCAGTATCCTAGCTGGTAGTAAAGAAGTCCGCGATCGCGCAGTTCAATCGGGGCATCGGGAAACAAAAGCAAAATGCGTTCAACCGCTGCCAGCGCTTTGCTCAAATCTTTGCGGTCGAGGTAAATAAATTTGAGATTCGTCAGCATCCGTGCTAACACCTGTCGAGGATTCACAGGTTCTGTGAAGCTGGGTTGCAGTTGTACTGGATGCTGGTACATCTGAGTGAGTCGTTCCTCACAATCCTGCTCAAACAATATCTCACCCCGATTGAAGGCATCGACAAAAATCCCGGTGTCTTTAAATTCTGGACGGATGAGGAAATGCCCCGGCATATTGATGCCAACCATCGGAAAGTCTATGCGTCGAGCTACTTCTAGGTAGATGAGGGAGAGGGTAATGGGAATCCCCGTGCGCCGGTCAATCACCTCATTGAGGAAGCTATTACGAGGATCGTAGTAATCACTAGTGTTGCCGGTATAACCCAAGTCATCGTAGAGGTATTTGTTGAGACTTTGGATAATCCGCAGGGGATAGCGCTCGACTGGTAAGCGTTCCTCTAGCTCAGCTGCCATAACGTCAAGAGCATTGAGGTAGGCAGCTGTGTCAAGGTTTGGGTATTCTTCTTGGGCAATATAAAGCGCTGATGCAGCCAGGTCAATTTGGGCGTCTGGCTGATTTATTTCTTGATAAAAGTTTTGACGCCCTAAAGGAGAGTCCATAAAAAAGGATTATTTGGCGAATCTTTCCCCTTGATTTTAGGGAAAATTAGTAGGGGCACGATACATCGTGCCCCTACCGTGTAGTCCATGCAACTGAGAAGCACTATAGTTTTAGCTCTGGGCCTCTTGCTCCAGCATTGGCTGAACGCTAACAGCGGCGGGCTGATTACTCAACATAGCTGGTTGCAACATTGGAGTACGGGTGACGGAACTATTCGCCAAGGTAAACAGGGGGTTCGATAGAATCCCTGCTAGGGTTGTAGCAATCACTGACACGACCAAACCGACTTGTAAAGGACGCATACCAGGAAGGTTCCAGCGGATTTCTGGGTAATTCTTCACAGCATCGGACATCTCTTGCGGTTCTTTGACCACCATCATCTTGACGACGCGGATGTAGTAGTAAATCGATACCACACTGGCAACCAGACCCAACAAGACTAAACCATACAGTCCTGCTTGCCAACCGGCCCAAAATAGGTAGATTTTGCCGAAGAACCCTGCCAGAGGTGGAATTCCACCCAAGGAGAGCAAACAAATGCTTAAGCCCAACGTTAAAAGTGGGTCTTTCTGATAGAGACCAGCGTACTCGCTAATCTGGTCAGTTCCTGTGCGTAGAGTGAATAGAATGACGCAGGTAAAGCCGCCCAGGTTCATGAATAAGTAAACCAGGAGGTAAAATACCATGCTGGCGTAACCGGCATCAGTACCGGCAATTAGACCAATCATGACGAAACCAGCTTGAGCGATGGAAGAATAGGCCAAGAGCCGTTTCATGCTGGTTTGCGTCAGGGCGACGACGTTACCCAAAATTAGGCTCAAGATGGCGAGTGCCCAGAAGACAAAATGCCACTGTTCGGTAACCAATGGGAAAGCCGTTGTCATCAGACGAATCGCTAGAGCAAAGCCAGCCGCTTTGGAACCGACGGAGAGGAAGGCAACGACTGGAGTGGGAGAACCTTCGTAAACGTCGGGGGTCCATTGGTGGAAGGGAACAGCTGAAATTTTAAAAGCAATACCTGCGATCGCAAATACTAAAGCAATTAAAATTCCTAGGGATTGACCGGACTCTAAAGATACTAAACCTTTAGCGATCGCATTTAACTGCGTCTCTCCTCCTGACAAACCGTACAACAAAGAGACGCCGTACAGGAATACTGCCGAACTCGATGCTCCAATCAGCAAGTATTTCAACGCCGCCTCGTTGGAACGGGGGTCACGCTTCATGTAACCCGTCATCAGGTAAGAAGAAATACTTAGGGTTTCCAGGGAGACAAAAATCGTCACCAACTCATTCGCTCCCGACAGGAACATCCCCCCCAAGGTAGCGCTGAGCAAAATTGCGATAAATTCTGCTAAGGATGTCCCCGACTGCTGCACATAGCGGATTGACATCAAAATCGTTACAGCCGCTGACAGGGCAATGATCGCGCGAAACGCTACACTCAGGGCGTCACCATTGAACCCCCCTAAAAAGGCGACGGGATTGGTAACATCCCATTCGTAGTACAGGACGACTAGGGCAGTAAGAAGACCGCCGATTGCCACGTAGGGTAGACCTTGAGCAGAACTTCTACCCGCAATCAGGTCAATCAATAAAACTAGCAAGAGGGTAATAATTACAATTCCCTCTGGCAAAATTATCCCGGCATTCAGCTGGGCAACAAGATTGGCAAAATCCATAGGTGCTATTGGTATTGTCTATGGTTATGTCGGTATCAAGATTAACTTTCTTATCTTATCGGGGAATTGCCACCAGTTGGAGAGCAAAGTTCGCGCCCTACACCCAGAAAAATTTTCAAGTTTGCTTTTGAAATTCCTCTGGAGGATGGAATAGCCCTAAATGCTAGTTGCTGGCAATCTCACAAATCACCATGACATGTGATGAGTAGTTGTTAGTACTGTAGTGGACGAGTTGTAGTCCAGCTTGTTCTATTTCTTGCAGAAGCTCAGGTATTTCATACTTATGATGCCTCCAAATAGTAATTTCTTCACCTTCAGAGATTTCAACATTCTTATCTATTCCCCTAAGACTGAAATTTATAGTGTAATTATGACCTACTTTCATATTGGCAACTATACTATCGGTTTTTTCATCATACTTTCTCACCAGTTCACAATCTTCAGCTCTAATCCCCATCTGGTTTTTCATCCATGCATATACTTGTTCCGCATGATACTTGAAGCCACCTCTGGTTCTTCCATCCCATTTAGAGTGAGAACCCGTTTCGTTAGTGAACACCAGTAAATCATTCTTACCCATGCTATCTCTAAAGTTTTTCAGGACTCCCGCTCTATTTTGATGATTGCCAATTGTGACCCCTAAGTGTAAAATTATTTTTGCTGTATCGTCAGTTTCAAGCTTAGCCTGATTTTTCAACAAAGATTTAGGCAAACAACTATTTTCTATATCAATTGTGTAGCTTACAAACTCGATTAGGGGAAACCACTTCCTAAAATTGCTTTTGGATAAATTCAGTAATTCTTCGCTAATATCTAAGGCAATATATTTGTTAACTCTACCCAATTTATTAAGTCTACCGATAAATTTTTTGACGGGATATGAATTTCCTGAGCCTACATCTACAATATTAACTTTCTCACAACTTTGTAGATTGCCATTAATGTATTCAAAGTTATCCCTCAAAAGGTCAATTTCCACATTTGATGTCCGAAACCATCTGGGAATAATATATTTTAGATAAAAATTATCCCAAATTTTTGCCCCTCTACCTTTGTAAGAATACTTTAAAGGTATTTCTCGTCTGACTTCTAAAGCATGAATTATACCTAAAACTTCTTCTTCAGAAAAAATAGAGTAGAACTCAGAACTTGGCTTTGCTGTGCGAGGGATAGAATTTGAAATTGAGGAGGAAAGTTGTAAATTGCTATTAAAATTTTTAGCCATTGTTCTTGTTCTTTGGTTTTCTTATGTATATAAACCGATATAAAACAAGTGACATCCTCCCTCGGTAAATCAAAGATTATACCGAGGCCTTCCCAATCTCGCGACTGAGAATTGCTGTCTCCTAGGACTTGCATCCAAGTATCCTCCACAGCCAGCAAACGCTAGTCCAAGCGTCCGTTTTACCCGATTCAAAATATTAATCCCAGAGTTCCAATCTCGGTCGATAACTAATCCACAGTGAGGACAATCATGAACTCTATCTTTCAGGGTTTTCAAGAGCCCTCCACCACAGCCAGAACACTCGATACTGGTTCCTCTTGGGTCATCTCCAATTGCCCACTTACCGCGTTTTACCGCAACTGTAGTGAGTAGGTTCAGGAAACTGCCCCAAGCTGCATCCAATATCGACTTAGCAAGTCGGGTTTTTGCCAGTCCTTTAATGTTCAAGTTTTCAAATGCTATCAAGTCGTACTGGTCGCATAACCAATGTGCAACTTGATAGTGGAACTCTTTTCTCTCACGAGCAACATGAAGGTGAAGACATGCAACTTTGTTGGCTTGCCGTTGGTAGTTCTTGGAACCCTTCTCCATCCTTGCTAGTTGCCGTTGTTGACGGGCTAAACGGCGCTGAGACTTCCTGTAAAAGTGCGGAATCTCTACGGCTTGCCCGTCTGATGTTGCCAAAAACTTCTCCAATCCTACGTCTATGCCAACAGCGCTTTTAACCTCATCCACTGGTAACGGTTCAGGAACTGTGCAGTCTTCTAAAGAAAAGCTGCTATACCATCCATCGGCTTTCTTCACCAATGTGACTTGCTTAACCACAAATTCATCAGGGATTGGGCGATGCAGGAAAACCTCAATCTCGCCAATCTTCGACAACTTCAGGATATTCCCTGTTAGGTGTGCCCCTGCTTTGGGGCAGTTCACTCTTGGAAAGGTAAACGAACAGATGTCACCCCGCTTCTTAAACCGAGGCCAACCACCACGCTTACCCTTCTTATCGGGAATCAACCACCGTTTCCAGGCTTTGTCCAACCGCATTAGATTTTGCTGCTGGCACTCGGCATAGATGTTTTTGTACTCAGGAAATAACTCCTTTGTTTTGCGTAGCTCCGATGCTTGAGAATAGTAATCCACCTTATCTGGTATATCCCCAATCGCCTCACCGAGGATACTGCATCTGTTTATCTGGCAACGGGTGCGATGCAACCAATCGAGCCTTTGACCAAGGCAATAGTTGTAATGTCTACGCAGCAGCTCTCCCCAGACTTCCATCGTGGACGCCTGTTCCGGTGTTGGGTTGAGCTTGTACTGGTAAGTAATCAACATGCTAGTATTGTATCGCAAATAGCGACATAATAGCAATCGTGAAACACCTAGCCATAAGACTTCCCGAACAGGAACTAGAAGTACTGAAAGCTTATTGTGAACAGGAGGGTAGGACACAATCAGAAGTGCTTAGAGAATACATTCGCAGCCTCAAGAAGAAGGTTAAAGGTGAAAACAAAGATTAATTGGCAGTCTCCGTACCTCCGACTCCCCGCCTATCCCCCGTGCCACCAAACGCTATCGCGCTATGGTGGTAGTACCCCGGCGAAGTCAGATGGATTGACCAAAATGCTTGACCTTTGAGGTATTTTCCCATGCCCCTGTCCCAAAATCTATGCTTTACCCACATCTCCTGAAATCCTGTAGGGGTGAAGCATTTGCGTAGAAATATAGCGGTTCAAGGGTTGAGTCAAGTATAGTCAGACCTAACCCCCAACCCCCTTCCCTTGAAGGGAAGGGGGCTAATTTCAAAGCCTCTCTCAAGAGTAGGAGAGAGGTCAAAACTGTACCGCACACAAGTGAAAACCGCTATATAGCGGTTCAAGGGTTGAGTGCAATATAGTCTCTTGTAGGGGCTAAGGTGAATGGCACTGACTTAAGAAAATTCATCACACCGATCGCCCTTTGTGCAGGGGGTCTCTAGGTAGGCACTCCGTCCCCCAGTGGGGGGTTTGGGGGGCATCGGGGTCCCCTTTGGGGTTGGGGGGAAAGTCCCCCAAGCCTGGTTTTTCTACAAACGACTATTTTTCGCTTAAGTCAGTGACCTGAAGGGCTAGGGTATTCGTGCCCTTCATTTCACCCAGACGGTTTTGATGTTGACAAATTCCTGGATACCTTGAATGCCCAGTTCTCGCCCATAGCCGGAACGCTTGATTCCACCAAAGGGTAGACGCGGATCGGATTTAACTAAGCCATTGATAAAGACCGCACCGGCTTCCAGTTCGTCAATCAGGCGATGAGCTTGTTCCTCATCTGTTGTCCAGGCACTCGCTCCCAATCCAAAAGACGTCGCATTTGCAAGCTTAATGGCAGCGTCAATATCCGGCACCCGGAATAATAATGCCACAGGTCCGAAAAATTCCTCTTCGTCAGCGGGTGTCCCTGGTGGGAAGTCCGTCAAAATTGTGGGTGCATAGAAGTTGCCGGGACGATCCGAAAGGCGATGTCCACCCGTGAGGACTTTTGACCCTTTTTCGATGCAGGCTTGGACTTGTTGATCTAAGTCTTCGAGAATGCCGGGAGTTGCTAAGGGACCCACATCCGTGTTCTCATCCATTGGGTCACCGATTTTTAGCGCCTGGAGTTTTTCTACAAAACGTCGTTCAAATTCATCGGCAACA
>DATNQP010000314.1:0-13791 GCA_036703965.1 Leptolyngbyaceae cyanobacterium | reverse complement strand
GACGGTAAATTGTAAGCCGCCGACATCGCTGGCAACGACTGGTGTACCACTCGCCATTGCTTCAATCGCAACCAGACCAAAAGGTTCGTAGTGGCTGGGAACGACACATACATCAGCAGCAGCGTAGTAGGCTGGCAGAATGTCATCGCCTAGGCGTCCAGGGAAGATGGTGAAGTCGCTCATCCCCAGTTCAGCAACAATCCCTTCAATGCGATCGCGTTCTATTCCATCGCTTTGTCCAGGGCGAGAACCACCACCAATAATTAGCTTCAGCTTTTCCTGACCCCGTAACTTCGACTGACCCAGTGCCCGTACCAGCGTTTCAATACCCTTACGTGGATCAAAGCGTCCTACATAGAAGACCACTTTTTCGTCTTGGTCAATGCCCAGTGTGGCGCGTGCTGATTCCTTTGTCCAAGAGCCAAATCGGTGAATGTCAGTACCACAGGGAATAATATCAATATTGCCCTTCGTCGAAACGAGCGATCGCATATGGTCTTGTTCTTGCGGACTCGTTGCCACAATTCGCTCCGCCGTCTCCAGGACTGCCTTCTCGACTGCCAAGCGCGTACTTGCAATCATCGGAATGGTTGTGACCGACTTGTATTTAACTGCACCCAGGGAGTGGTAGGTATGAACTTGCTTAAGCGGTTGCTTTTTCTTCAGCTCCATTCCCACCCAGGAAGAAATCCAATAATTCGTATGTACGAGGCGATACTGAATTCCCGACTGTTTTTGGAACTTAAGTAGTTCCTCAACAAACGTGCTGGCATACCCAAAAATCTCGTCTCGCGGTACAAATGCCTCCGGACCCGCTATTAAACGAATGGTCCGACAACGCGGACCATGTTCAACAATCTTCGGTTGTTCAGCACTTGCTGAGCGAGTAAACATATCAACGTGCCACCCTTGCTTGGCAAGAGCTTCACCCACTTGGCGCACATAGACGTTTTGTCCACCAGCCTCTTCCTTACCGATTTCTACTGCCGGGTCGCCGTGGACCGAGATCAGGGCAATATGCTGTGTGTTTGTAGTGTCCATAGGTTTAGATAATCCTGGATTATGACGAAGCTTAGGACGGATCGGACGTTTGTCTTTATCCCTGCTTAGTCACCTCAGTGTAAACTTTTCCTTCGATACTTTAACAAATATTAAAACAGAAAAGTTGTTAATGTCATTACCTAATAGTTAGAGATTACTTATCACCTGCGAGTTTTGACATCTATACGCTTGAGTGCTATTGAGAGTCGTCTATCTTCGCAATTTTCTTCTCCAGCAGTGCCCAAAGAAGCCGTATTATCCCCAGCTGTAATTTATACCAGTTCTGTTTTTAGGCGCAACATATCAGCTTCTCCCTCTCTTCCCTGTTAGCTTTGAACTTTTATCTATTGCCTTTTGTGTATTACATTCTACCTATAACGTATTACCATTTAAGTAACGTATTACACTTTAGCTCAACCGTATTACTTTTTTCCTCTGCCTAGTGATATAAAGCCTCAAAAAAACACTAGCTCATCAAAAGGGAAGCCTTGCTTTTACACAAATAAGTATGCCTTTAAGGCTAGAATTTGTAAAATATAAAGTCTTCACTCCTTGACAAAGTGAGCAATTGAGGAAGAGGGGACAGCATATATCAGTAATACCCGTTGTAGATCAGGAAGCAACAATCACAGGACTTACGCACAGACCATACATAGAGTAGGGGCGAGGCATGCGCATTGGTGTCAACTTAAGCAGGGTTGTGTCCAAATGAGTTCAGAGTGGACAGGTAGAAACCAGAGTTGGAGATAAGAAGCTGTAACACTGGCAAGAGTAAAGCTTTCAGGCGATAAAGGTCAACGGGAGATCAGGAGTTCAGCTTGACATCTCACTCAGGTTGGTCAGATGAGAGCGTGTCGATGAGGAGAAACCCTGAAAAATTGTCATTAAGGGAAGTTAAGACAAATGGCACTGACTTAAGGGGAAATTTGGTGGGCTGGACTACCAATTTACAAGGGTTCCACACTCTGACTTGGGCTTAATTCAGTGACATTCAAGTTAAGACATTGAGTCAAAGAGGGTTTGGTATCCTTGCAGGTCTCTTCTCGCGAGAGCGTTGCGCTGACTTCGGCGTGAGGACTTCGGCGTGAGGCTTCGACGGTGACACTTCGGTAAGCTCAGTGCGGAGACGCTCAGCCGAACCGCGCTCAGTCGAACGCTGCGAAGCGCAGATCGCATTGGGGAGGGAATTGGTCAAAAAGCTGCAATAGGTTGCAGGCATCAGGTAGTGGTAATCAGAGAAAGTAAATAGATAATCTGACCAAGATTGCCATTCCCGGTGAACCCATGAACCGAAGCCGTTCTTTCCGTTCTACTAATCCTGATTTACGGCGTCAAACTCAACTCCCTGCTGTGCCAATTGAACAAATCGAAAAGAGGTTATATGAGCTGCTGTCTCCAGAAAGTTTTAAGCCATTACGCCAAGGGGTGGGCAAAAAGCAGCAACGATTACGTGAGCGGATTTTAACACTGCCAGTAATGATGGCAGTAGTGTTAAGTCTGGTTTACCGTCGCCTACCGTCTTTAAGTGAACTGTTACGTGTACTCCACCTTGAAGGATTGATGTGGGTTGAACCAACAAGCGTGAGTAAACAAGCTCTATGCAAGCGATTGATGCAATTACCAGTGAGCTTGTTTGCTGAGGTATTTGAGCAAGTGATGGCAAGGATACACTCATCAGCATCAGCACCATCAATGCCTGAAATCTGGCAAGGAGTTCATCAAAATTTCACAGCCATATGGATTGCCGATGGCTCGACTCTGGAAGAACTCAGAAAAAAACTCAAAGCCCTCTCCGGGTCAGGCACAGTTTTAGGGGGCAAAATGATGATGATTGTCGAAGCCTTTACCCATCATCCTGTAGCAACTTGGTACAATGATGATGCCAAAGTTAATGATAAAACCTTTACAGACCTAATTCTAGAAAAACTCCCCAGAGCTGGGTTATTGATTTTCGATTTAGGCTTTTTCAAATTTCCCTGGTTTGATGAATTTACGGAGAATCAGAAGTTTTTTGTCACCCGACTGCGAGAAAAAACATCCTACTGTCTAATTCGCTGTTTGTCAAGTGGCACTTTCTACCGAGACGAGATTATCCAAAGGGGGCAATATCGCTCCAATCCTTGTAAACATCCGGTGCGACTGGTATCTGTACTGTGGGGTAACAGTTGGTATTACTATCTCACTAATGTGATTGACCCAACGCTATTATCGCCACAGCAGGTTTGTGAATTGTACCGAATTAGATGGAGGATTGAAGATGCATTTAGCTTAACAAAAAGGCTTTTAGGTTTAGCTTATTTGTGGGTCGGTGACACCAATGGGGTACAAATTCAAATTTTTGCTACTTGGATTTTTTATGCTGTCCTTAACCAGTTGTGTACTGAGGTAGCCGTTGCTCTGTCTCAACCGAGAGAACGTATTTCCTCGGAAATAGTTTTTCGGGGCTTGTACCATTTTTCTCGTGCTTTATTGCGGGGTGAACACAGGGATGTGGTTAGCTATTTGGTAGCCCATCACCACCTCTTAGGGCTAATTAAGGCTACCCGTAAACGTCACCGACAAACAGAAGGGCACTCTGAACTCATTTGGACACAACCCTGCTTAAGTTGACACCAATGGGCATGCCTCGCCCCTACAAATGGTGGTTCAAAGGGAAAGAAAGCGTAAGTCCTGAAAGTGAATGTTGAGTGTAGGCAAACTTTGAGATGCGATCGTGCTAAACTCTGATGAATCAGCTACGGCTAAAATCCAGAGCTTATCTACTGCTGTTTACGTTTCTGTAGCGCACTGACCGAAATACCAAATGCTAATAAACCCAATATAGAAGTAGGTTCAGGAACAGACTGGGAAACACTACTAATCCTGATGCCGAAGTCTCTGTCCGGATCGACATTGTCGCTATAGTAAATATCTGGAGCAGCAACAAACAAGTAAGTGGCAGAAGTTGGGACTTGAAGGGTGATGTCGCTGATCAAAAAGTCTTGAGCAATGTCTGTCGGTAAATTACCTCCACCTTGGCTGGTAGGAAGGGTAAAAACGTCTTCTCCAGAATCAATGGCATCCTGCACACGGTTTTGCAAATAGGAAGGCAGGAGTGCATCACTAGCGCTGAACACCCCAATCATATTGGTAACGTAATCCCTGATAGGATTGCTCCAGTAAGAAAAATCCCCAAGTTGCTCAAGCCGGATCAAGTCGCCGCTACTAATTCCCAGACTACTTAGATCTATAGGTACACTATTGAGCGCTAGTGGATCTTCAGCCGTGCGAAGAAAAGTGGCTCTGGAATCGATACTGAATGTAAAGGTTTCTGCCTGTACTTTACTGACTGTTCCCAGAGTTACAACTGCTGCTACAACTGTAGCCATTGATAATTTCCTTAGGGTAAACATAGATTCATTCCTTCCAAAAGCTAGATGTTAACAACAGGGAGAATTTAAAATGCGATCGCTCTCCCTCTCACTTCAGCGATTCTTGACCAATTTATCGCCAGACTTTATTTGACCTATCAGTGCTTATGCTCAGTAAAGTAACACTGTTAACAGAAATTTGGCTTCACAAAATTAATAATGCTACTTCGCTAATTTATTGATGGGATTAGATGAATTTAATTAATTTTGTTTCGTGCCTCAGACGATGATGTTGCGGATATCACGCTTGACTGCATTGATAATTTGTATACTGAGATCTTGCACCAGTACAAGTGAACTTATGTTTTAACCTCAACCAATTGCAAATCTAGTCCAATGGATTGCAATAGCACCCGCGTTCGTTCTACGTCTATTAATAGGAGACACACCACGACTTCAGGAAACAGGGTGTTCAAAGCAAGAGCCGCTGACGCTCCCCAATCGGGCAGTTGTGATGAGCCTGTCGATAGATAAACCCAGTGAGCCAGAACAAAGCTAATCAGGCAAACAATCAACCAGCAGTAGACCCCCAGTAGGGTTTGCTGACCAAAGCGATGGAAGCCAAAACGATGCTTCGCTGTTTTGAAAAACCCTTCAATGCTCCATCTACGCCGTCCCCACCAGGTAATCGTGCTGCCTTTGAGCGGACGAGTCGATAGGACAAAGCGCTTTTCCAACTTGCCATTGCGTTTGAGGTAAAGCCAGGAAATGGTCACCGGGAAAGACAAACCATCAAGTCTCACCTGTTGTGCCTTCTGGCATAGGTCACAGACCTGACGCCCATCTGCGAGTTGGCGGTCATAGCGCACCCCAACAATAACAGCAAAGCGGCGCTTTCGCATAGCTTTGAGGAACACAACACTGCCGAACGCCGTATCCGCCAGAATGACCACCCGAAACGCTTGAGTCAACGGTTTTGGCAGAGTGTCAATCAAGCGCACCGCCAGTTGGACTGAACTAGAAGTACCCTTGCCACGCCACACTCGAAATCCCCAAGGCACCCGGAAATCACCCACCACTAGATAGAGCACCACCAAATGCAATCCCCGCTTACCTTTGAGGATATGAATCAGATGGGCAAAGGCTTTAAACTTGCCACATTTCTCTAGAGTTGTCAGGTCAACGATCACCTGCAACCAGGGCCGCCGTCCCCGTGGACAATACCTCAGCAGTTGGTCGAGAATCTCTTGGCGAACCGCCCGAACCACTTGCCGAGTTGACCAGTCATATTCATTCAAAAATCGGCTCAAGGCACCAGGAGACTTCAACTGGCTATGCTCAGGCAACGGATGCCCTTGGGCTTCGAGAAACAGTCCCAATAACGCTTGCAGGCTATGGCGTTGGTAAGTCGTCGGCATCAAGTCTAGCAGGGTGTAGACTAACGCTTGGGCGTGTACAAGAATGGTTTCCTATTTTATTACCAATGTTGATGGCTCAACAGCGACATATGAGTGGATAGTAACCACCTATTCTCAAAGAAATTGGGTAGAAGTTTTTTACCGGGAAGCTAAAGGTTGGTTAGGGCTTAAGGAATATCAAGTTAGAGACAAACGCAGTCTCTTGAGACATTTCATTCTAGTTTTCTGTGCCTATACTTTTATTTTATGGCACACCTTAACAGGAGGACTCAGGCGCAGGTGGGCAAACAAACCTTTAAACACCTTTCCTGAAGCTTTAGAGGCATTTCGTACAGCAATGTCTTTTCGTTTTATCGAGTGGTTGAACCGTAATCGGGACGTATTCTTAGCTTATAAAGCTAATTTGGGCTTTGTTTGGGCTTGATATTTGTTTAAGTCTCGCTATGCATTACTCACATCTTTCTTAAGAAAGCAGAACAGCGACGGAGTGAGGATTTGCCGCAATAGCTTAATATTTCGTAACACAGATGTGGGTTGAAAATGACCAACACAAGTGCTGTGGAAGAGGTATCCAATCTGAAATGATGCCAGTTGAGTCAGTTTTTTAGTTAATAGTTGTATAAACTCCTGCTCTTGAGACAGGAGACAATAGCACCCGGAGGCAGTGACGATGATGGATTGGGCAACAGAGGAACTGCAATATGCGGATTTGGGGGATTTGCGCCGCAACAAACGACTGATACGTCTGGTTAGTGATCCGGCTCAACTGGGCAAGAAACATCAACGACACAAAAAACCCATTCAGGAAAAAGAAAGCCAGCGTTGGTTAAGTGCCCTCGATGCCACTCAGAGCTTGATTCCAGAGGAAATTGTTGTGGTAATGGTGGCTGACCAAGAAGCCGACATCTATGAGTTATTTGTTGTGCCCCGTCCCCCAAACTCTGAGTTTTTAATTCGTGCCCATCACAACCGATGTGTTAAGGGCGCAGCCGACTCACAACAGATAGAGCGATTAGAGCAACGGCTCAAGCAAACATCCCCTTGTGGTCAACTGACCTTAGAGTTACGACGCCATCCACAGCGTCCAGCCAGGATTGCTACTGTGACGCTACGCTATACCACTGTGGAGTTACAACCCCCACACACTCATCAGCAGCGCCAACACTTAGAGCCGGTGAGTGTACAGGTGATTCAAGCTGTTGAGGACAACCCACCGCCTGGGGTGGAGCCTGTGTGTTGGTTGTTGTTAACCACCCTGACCCTCACATGTTTTGAGGATGTCGTTCAAATCTTGCGCTGGTACAGCTATCGTTGGCTGATTGAACGCTATCATTACGTCTTAAAAAGCGGTTGTCGCCTCGAACAATTACAACTAGAAAGTGCC
The DNA here is from genome assembly GCA_036703965.1 of Leptolyngbyaceae cyanobacterium. Classification (GTDB taxonomy): domain Bacteria; phylum Cyanobacteriota; class Cyanobacteriia; order Cyanobacteriales; family Coleofasciculaceae; genus DATNQP01. The sequence goes on along the minus strand of DATNQP010000314.1, from coordinate 6,598 downwards.
GAGCGTATCCACCGCGCACTTGCCACCTACTCAATTGTGGCTTGGCGCTTGTTGTGGATTACCTATTTGGCTCGTTCCCATCCCGACTGTCCTGCCGATACAGTTCTGGAAACCCAGGAGTGGCAAGCTCTCTACTGTACTATTCATAACACTCCCTTGCCACCTGAGTCTCCTCCCCCTCTCCACACCTGCGTGCGTTGGATTGCCCGACTTGGCGGTTTTTTAGGTCGCAAGCATGATGGTGAGCCTGGGGTGAAGACCATCTGGCAAGGTCTGCGACGACTGCATGACATTACTCTAACTTGGTTGTTAGTTTCCCCGATTTCTTCTACTCCTGTCAAGTCAGATTTTGTTAAGAAAGATGCGAGTAATGCATAGCTTAACAAGGGGGGTTAGGGGGGATCGAAAGTCTATAGCATTGACGAGAAGCTCTTGCTTTGACTAACCTGTCTTAGCTTTCGCTTAAGTTGACGCCAATGACCACTGTGCGCCCTTGCCATACAGCATTACAAAATTGGGATGTTTCCCTTTTGTTCAGTAAGTTTATCCTCTAAATAAAGCTGTGTGTTCACAAAATTAATAATGCTGCTTGAGGTGAGATGCGCTAAATTCTATTAATTTTGTTGACTCAATCAAATGAATATCTTCATAAAATTCACAAAATTCATTTTATTATAAAAATTTACACTGGGAATTGATTTACTCATGTTAGACTGCAACCAAAGTTTTGAGCTTGAGTGGAACAATGCATGCCAAGGAAGTATCGAAACTTGTAGAGTTAGCAGATCGGGTGGTTGTTGACAGTAAAGAAAAACCACTAAACGTTCTCGAAAAGTCTATCCTTCAGCAAGCTCTAGAAGGTAAGAACCTCAAAGATATCCAGTACGGCAGGTATGGGATTGGCCATATCCAAAATCAGGCATCGAAGTTATGGAAAAAGCTTTCAAAAGTGACAGCGCAAAAAGTCACTATCAAGACGGTGCAACAGGTACTAGAGGAATTACAGAATCAGAAATCGCAGTTTGAAAACACACCACAACTAGTATCTCCAGCTAAGCTAAAAGCAGAACTCAATGGTGAGGCAACTCATAGTAGTTCTGCGTCTTCCCTAGAGTTGAGGAAGGGGAAAACTACATCTAAGAAGCCAGAGTCGGGAGAGTCAGAAAAGTCAATTTATGCTAATTGCACCAATCAGCAGGATTCTAGTCAAGCTCAACTCTTGCACCACCCCCCTAATCCCCGAACCCAAGGAGAGAATAAGAACCGGAAACTCGCTTCCTCCGAACTCGTGGGAGGAATGAGGGAGGTAAGCAAAAATTTAGATACAAGATGTGAGCAATTTAACAATCCTGAGCAAGGCGATCGCATAATATTCGACTGGGATGATTTCATAAAATCCCTCAAACCAAGAGTGCCATTACTGCTATCTGTAGGACTACTCGGTTCTTGTTTCGCCTTATCTTGGCTCTTCAATGGGTACGGTGTGACAAATCACCTAGCTGGTAATCTGCCAAAAGCCCAATTTTTTTACTTCTTTTCCCACAAATTCAACCCAATTTCGCCAATAAATCACCAGAATCAGGGAGCAATTGACGAAGACCAAGGCAATTATCAGAAAGCTCATACTGAATACCAGTTAGCGCTTGAGGGCGGACTCATCGAAGCCTACAACAACCAAGCCCGTCTGTACATTCTCGAAGGAAAGTATGACAAAGCTGTTGACTTACTGCGGATAGGTTTGCCACTAGCTAAAGATAACGATATAAAATACACCCTACTCAAAAATCGAGCTTGGGCAAGGTTAGGACAAGGTTTTTATGATGACGCAAAAATTGACTTAGAAGCCGCAATTCAACTGAAAAAGCGGGAGTCTACTGCGTATTGCTTACTGGCACAGGTACTGGAAGGCAAGCAGGATATGAAAGGTGCAAACGTGCAGTGGGAAAAATGCAGCGCCTATGCCTATCAACCTCAACTCCCAGAAGAGGATAAATGGTTTCATCTGGCACAAAAACGCTTAGATGCTAAAGGAAGTCAGAAATGAAAAGTCATACCTCTTTTATAGTTTTCAGCGTGATGTTGGCAGCTATCAGTTGTCAGTCTAGGGCAACGTTAGCAGAGTCGGCAACGGCTAATAGCTGTGTCCAAGTCGGACGGATTGCCCGTGTGCAGGGGGAAGTGCTGCTGAAGCGCGAGGAATGGCCTGACTTCCACCCAGCAACTGTTGGTACAATACTTTGTCTTGGCGATCGCCTGCAACCAACAAGAGGGACTCAAGTTAGAGTCCAGTGTGCTGATGCCAATCAAACTGTTTGGACTGTACCCGATGGAGTGACATCAGGTGCAGCGAATGGCTGTCCTAAACCCGCAGAACCAAGAAACACCCCATTTGGTTCAACTCCTCCCTCTCGTGGAGAAACCCTTGCCAGTAGCCGTATTCCCTATATCATTAGCCCCCGTCGAACACTGCTGCTAACTACCTCGCCGACTCTACGCTGGCATGAGGTATCTGGTGCCAAGAGTTACACTGTGCGCGTTAGAGGGGAAGGGGAGGATTACTGGAAAACTGAAGTAAATGGCACTGAGGTGGTTTATGCTGGAACCCCCCTGAAACTGGGAGTTTATTATTCAGTGATTGTCGAGACGGACAACCAGCGCGATTCTAGGGAAGAAGATTTGGAAGGATTGGGATTCAAGCTACTGGATGAGCAGGAGCGATCGCAATTACAAACGGCTCGTAATCAGCTGAGCAATCAGAAATTGGATGAGGAAGCTTTTGCTCTCTCCTTAGTCGATCTTTACATAAGATATGACCTGAAAGCCGATGCGATCGCTATTTTGGAAACCTTGGCTAACACGGGAACCACAACAGCAGCCGTTTATCGCACGCTAGGTGAGTTGTATAGGCGAGTAGGACTACCCCCACTAGCTGAATCAGCTTACCTGAGAGCTATTGAGCTAGCATCTGCCTCAGATATAGAGGCGCAAGCAGAGGCAAATGCTTCATTAGGAGAAGTGTACGCAGCCCTAGGAGAAAAAAACAAGGCTATTCAATATATTAACCAGGCGTTGATTAAGTATGAAAGTTTAGCAGCATCAGAGCGCGTGAGGGAACTGAAGAATCAGCTGACGGAATTAACCAACCAATAGAAGCGATCGCTTTTGTACTTCACCGAGCAAAGTCGAAACAGGAGGCGGAAGTTAAGCTATGTCAAACCTGGGATGGCATCTACTCAGCAACAGTGAAATCAAATCATCTGCAAAAATTACCTACTCCTTACTGGCAGCACTCTTGGTGAGCAACATTAGCAGCGAAGGGGTGCAGGCACAACCCATTGTTGAAGCTCTCCACGGCACTGGCACCGTTATTTTGCAGAACGGCAACTCCATTAACATCAGCGGCGGCACACTTTCCGGGGATGGGGCGAATCTTTTCCACAGCTTCACTCAGTTTGGACTCGACTCTAACCAAATTGCTGACTTTATCTCCAACCCATCAATTAGGAACATCTTAGGACGCGTTACCGACGGCAACCCCTCGCTGATTAATGGACTAATCCAAGTGAGTGGTGGTAATTCCAACTTATACCTAATGAACCCAGCAGGATTTATATTTGGTGCCAACGCTAGTTTAAATGTATCCGCCTCCTTTACCGCTACAACCGCGTCAGGCATTGGCTTTAGCTCCAACTGGTTTAATGCCATAGGAGACAATAACTATACCTCCCTGATGGGGACACCCAGTGCCTTTGCCTTTACGATGTCTCAGCCAGGAGCAATTATCAACTCTGGGATTTTGGGTGTAGGGGAGGGGCAGAATTTAACCTTATTGGGTGGCACAGTGGTGAGTACAGGGACACTAGCGGCACCAGGTGGACAAATCACCGTTGCAGCAGTGCCTGGTGAGAGTGTCGTGCGTGTAAGTTTGCCGGGTCATCTGCTGAGTTTGGAGATTTCGCCCGTAGTAACAACGGATAATCAAGTTAATAACTGGACGCTGCCGATTTTATCGTTGCCCCAGTTGCTAACTGGCTCAGGTGGAACTCATGCCACAGGAATAACCGTTAATAGTTTAGGTCAGGTAGTACTGACAAGTTCTGGCTTGCCGATAAACAACGGCGATGTCGTAAGTGTTGGCACTACCTACAGCGCATCAGCTGTTCAATCTGGCCCTGTCCTGATGTTTTCTCAAGGCAATATTTTCACGGGTGATGTTGAGGCGCAATCTAATGGAGGGGATGGCGGTGCGATCGCTTTCCATGCCGATGGAAATATTACTACAGGCAAGCTGTATTCTCGAGGCACTCTCAATGGAGCGTCAATCACTCTAACAGCAGGTGGCAACCTGACAACCGCTCAACTTTGGACTTCCAGCGGTAATGGGGATAGCGGGATAATCCGCTTAACAGCAAATGGCACCATTAATACGAGTCATTTGTACTCTCGCTCCAGGCAAGGAAATGGAGGAGAAATCGCCATAAGTGCAGGTAGTAAGCTGTTCAGCATTTAAATTACTTCTTCAAATTCGCTGTCAAGATTCAGGTGTAAGGGTTTGGGTTTTTACTAATACCCAGTTTAAATGGCTAACAGCTTAGCATTACCACTGGCTCAATTCAGTCTTCTACAGAACACGGAAATGGTGGTAATGTTTTTCTCACCAGCAATAGTGGCAGCATTACTACAGGTCCCATTTCAACAGGAAGTTACCTTATAGGAAACGGGGGGACAATTGAAATAACAGCCAACGGTAATATTAACCTAAACGAAGTGTTTTCTGGAGTACTTATGGGTAATGCCGGAGACATCAAATTAACCACCCAGGCTAACATTAATATTACATCAGGAGCGTTTCAAAATTATTTCTTGGGTCAGTGTGGTAGTAGCGGGCTAGTCACCATTAGCTGCGGAAGTAATAATTTAGTCACACTAACTCCTACAGGTACCACCACTTATCCAGGAATTAACTTATTATTTTCATCAATATCAATTACCGGAGAAATCACAATAACTTCCGATGGCAACTTTACTATTACTCCTATTGATTCATTAGCTTCTCAACTGCATTTAGGAGGTAGTGGGGATGATAATTCTATTGATGCTCTCACAGTAATTTCTGGTACCAGCCAGGGGGATGGGGGAAACCTCGCACTGAATGCTGGCGGTGACATCACCGCAGGTACGATAGGTTCTGGCAGCCTTGATGGGGGGAATGGTGGCGATATTAATTTCACGAGCCAAAGCAGCATTACTACGGGCGACTTGAATAGTTCTGCCAGAACTAACGGCAATGGGGGAAACGCCATACTAACGGCTAAAGATAGCCTAAACACAGGTTATATTGATGCGCGTTCACAAGATCGTAGTAGCAGGGATGGAAACATTCAATTAGTTGCCCGTGAAATTCACACAGGACAGCTGTTTTCTAACAACATCTTTATAGCAAATCAACAGTCAACTGTTGATTTCAAAAGCCTAGCAGATACTGTATTAGAAATTGAACAACTCCGAACTCAGGAATTTAAGGATTACTTCCAAGAGAACTTCCCAAACCAGCTCATGACAGCTACAAACATCCAAAAAATGCTGCGAACTGTAGCCAGTAAAACCAACCTAAAGCCTGCTGTTATCTACACTGTTATACAACCACAACTCAACCAGTTGCAACTCGTACTGGTTAACCCTGACGGAAAACCTATTCGTAAAAATATTTCAATAATTGATAATAAAATTTTGCTAAAAAAAGCTAAAGATTTTTCCAGTGACGTTAGAGATAAATTAAACAAGAACGGCTATCTAGCTGAGGCTCAGCAACTGTATGATTTATTGATCAGACCATTAGAGGCTGACTTGCAAGCTCAGGGGATAGACACGCTTCTGTTCTCTTTAGATCCAGGTTTACGCTCTATCCCACTGGCGGCTTTGCACGATGGACAACAGTTTTTGGTGGAAAAATATCGTTTCAGCCTTGTGCCGAGTCTTACCCTAGCTGATGTCCGCTACGAGGGTATTGCGAAAGCTCAACTTTTGGCAATGGGAGTCTCAAAATTTCCCCCTCCAGAACCCTTGCTACCTGCTGTACCCACTGAGATTTCAACCATAGCGCAGAAGCTGTGGTTAGGTAAATCCTTCCTCAACCAAGACGTTACAATGAATAATCTGAAAGTTCAACGCCAGCAGCCGTTTCAGATTATTCATTTAGCAACCCATGCCAAATTTGAGTCACTAGCAGGACACTACAACTCTTACATTCAGCTCTGGGACAAAAAGCTACAGTTGGATGAGCTGACAGACTTAAAATGGTCTGACACCCCAACAGTGGAGCTCTTGGTGTTAAGTGCCTGTCAAACAGCTTTGGGGGATAAAGATGCAGAGATGGGCTTTGCGGGATTAGCTGTGAAAGCTGGCGTGAAGTCCGCAATAGCCAGTCTGTGGAAAACTGACGATGTAGGGACTTTGGGATTAACGGGACTTAGACAAATTTCAAGCCCAAACAAAGCCCAAAGTAGCTTTGTAAGCCACGAATACGTCACGATTGTGGTTCAGCCACTCGACGAAGCGGAAAGACATCGCTGTCCGAAACGCCTCTAATGCGTCAGTA
>DATNQP010000313.1:0-9675 GCA_036703965.1 Leptolyngbyaceae cyanobacterium | reverse complement strand
ACAAACTGCCGGAAGGCGTTATTGCTGACTCCCCGCGCCAAAGCCGAAAGGGAATCAATCGCAATACGAGTTGGCTTAAATTCTGCAATTTCCGATTTAATAATTTGTAAATGGTCTTCTAGTCCCGCTGACTCAGGGTAGGTACAAAGAATTTTTAACAAACCCTTCTGTTCCATTTCCTCAAAATCAATACCCCAGGAGTAAGCATTACGGGACAGCTGAGCGCGAGATTCTTCGTAGGCAAAAAGAATGGCGCGATCATCTCGTGAGCAAGCGTCTTGGATAAACTTGCTGACTAACAATGTTTTGCCAGTACCCGTGGCACCTGTTGCCAAAATAATCGAATCTTTAAAAAACCCACCGCCGCACATTGTATCCAGAGTTTTGACCCCCGAAGAGACCCGAATATTTGAAGAACGTTGGGTCAACCGCATTGCACCTAAGGGGAAAATGTTGATTCCGTGGTTAGTAATCGTAAAAGGGTATTCTCCTTTCATGTGGGTTGTGCCGCGCAGCTTGAGAATTTCTATTGTGCGACGTCGGCGCTCCCCTTCTAACACGTTACGGACAATAGCCACATTATCTGAGACAAACTCTTCCACTCCAAACCGTGCTACTGCGCCATACTCCTCGACTCGCTCTGTCGTCATAACCGTTGTCACGCCAATTTGTTTGAGGCGTGCAACTAAGCGAAAAATCTCTCGCCGTACTACCGAGGCGGCATCATACTGCTGAAATATAGCGGTTATTGAGTCGATGGAAACCCGTTTTGCCTTGTATTTGCGAATGGCGTACTGAATCCGCTCTATTAAGGCTGAAAGATCAAAGTTTCCAACAACTTCCTGTCCCTCTGGGTCAGGTGAGGCGTCTAGAATAAACAGCTTGCCTTCATTAATTAATTTTTGTAAATCCCAAGCAAAACTGGAAGCATTTTTAATAATATCGGTGGGAGATTCTTCAAAGGTAACAAATACACCCGCCTCATCAAAGTTGCTGATCCCGTTGTAGAGAAACTGCACTGCCAACAAAGTCTTGCCAGTACCCGATGTGCCACTAACAAGCGTGGTTCGACCAATGGGTAGACCCCCATGACTGATATCATCGAAGCCTTCGATCATCGTTCGGATTTTCTGGACACCGCGTGGTGCCAATTCTTCAAGCTTTTGCTCTGTTTGGTTAAGTTGACTCATATTTTCGAGCGAAAAAAAAAAGATATTACTCAAAAAAAGAAGTTAGTTTCCCTACACTCTTGAAGAGTAGAGCTTACTATGACTTCCAAAATTTAACTAGAAATCTAACTCTTCTTCCCGGAGTTCTTCATATAGAAGATCCAATCCAACTAAGACCTTTTCCCGATCGGAAAGGTCACCAATGATTTTGCGGACGGGAGGCGGCAAGACTTTTGCTAGGGTTGGTGTTGCCAAAATTTTATCTTCCTCAGCTAGTTGGGGGCTTTTTAAGACATCAATCACTTTGAGGGCGTAAACCCCTTGGAACTCCTGTTCAAGGATATTTTTGAGTGTTTTCAAAGCTGTGACCGAGTGGGGAGTGTTTCCAGCCACATAAAGCTTGAGAACATAGGTTTTTTTTAGCGGACTCATAGGTTAGCAATTAGCAATTAAAACGGGTGAATATGCAACAGCAACCAGAAATGAGCTCAAGAACAACGTTTACAGATGAGAGCCTCAAATTAAGCTTATCGCTAAAAGCTTAGATTATAACTCCCTGGGGAGGGAACGACGATACATTTCGCCCAGGTGAGCAATAACATCGATAAGTGTCAGGCGATAGTCAAGTAAAACATCCTCACTTCGCCCTTCCAGCTTTAACTGCTTGGAGAATTCCTCCATCAATTCCATATGGATTTCCACGATCCTAGAGACTGAAATATCGGCAAAAAATGCTTTATCAACGAAATTATCGATTTTTTGATTAAGATTTTTTTCTTGAGAAAAGTACTTCAAAACAATCTGACGATACTCTAATTTTAGGTTTGCTAACAGCTTTTGCTGCTCATTTCGAGACAGATGGCGTAAAAAAAGCTGGGGATTTCTCTTGTAGTACACACCTAGGTATCCAAGTCGCTCCTTGAGTTTTTCAGCTAACCGGCGCTGCTGCTGCATCAGGAAAGTACGAGTGGTTAGCTCGGCGGTCAGATCCAGAGGAGCAGAAGGTTCAGGCAAGCTACAGGCAGAAGAAAGAGATAGAAACCGGGCGATCGCTTGGTCGATGAAGCCAGCAATTTCAGCTAATTCAGTCCTACCGAGACGGACTTCGGCGGCATGGAACAGATGATTGGCTTGCGCTGGAGGTGGACTGTCTATCGTCTGAGTTGTCTGAGTTGCCTGAGCTGTATCGTTGGTAGTAACACTATGACTAATTTCTTCAGATTCTTCTGAAAAAATTACAACAGGTAACAGTGTTCCTTGTTGGTACAACTGATTGATGATACTCAGCAATGAGCCATTGTCTTGTAAAACTAAACAATCGAGGTGCTGCTTGTGTTGCTCAACAAAGTCAAAAAACTCAGATTCTGAGCGAGTAGTGTGCAAACTATAGCGATCGCTACTCAAAAACTGGCTCAAGGTCTGAGCCAGGGATTCAGAATACACAAATGTACAAATGGTCAGTTGGGGATGCAAAACAATATGTGTCAAAAAATAAACGACTGACTTACAGCGTGACCTCACTCTGTCAGACAATATTTTAACAATTTCTTTATAAAGACTTACTTAACATTAATTTAAACGCTCACAGAATTGTAAGTAATTGTAATTGCTTTGCTCTGTATGCCCCCAATCCAGAGCAATAATTAAGCTGTACTTGTTCTTTGAGCATCAACATTTTTCAGTTCAGCTCTTTGAATTTAGTCAACTCCGTTTCACGTCAGATGAGGAGGCGCTCTCCGAAGTGGCGTTTATCCTCTATTGCAGCTCGATTGGTCACATCCATGCCAACTCCCAGTCTCAAAGAATTTGCTGAGCAAGTTCCTGTTTGTGAACAGACATCTGATCTTGCTGCCGTGCTGGAGATTTTTCGCTCTTCAGAGTGCGAGGCGATTGTTGTGGTGAGCGAAGAGCAATGTCCTTTAGGAGTCGTTAACCTTCGACAGATTATGCCCTACTTGCTGTCATCGGCAGCCTTAGGAGAGTCTGGGCTAACGAGCGCAACGAAGGATTTTGACAAACCTCTATCTCAGCTTGAGCCTCCCATTATTCAACCCTTGACAATCCTACCAGCTCAGCTAAATTTGAGCCAATTTTGGGCATGCCTAAACGATTCAGGAGATAGGCTCTCAAGGGACTGGGGACGCTTTGAAGGACAAGAACCGGGGAGAGCCAGAGAAATTTCCTCCCTCCCTCACCCCTACTTCGCCCCAACAAAACTCGCCCGACAAAACTCTCTAACTGAGCATTGGGCATTGGTTGGGGGAGATGGGAAGTTTTTAGGACTGCTCAACAGCTGGCGAGTCTTAAAATTCTTGGCACCCAATTTTACCGCGAATGATACCAGTGCCAATGAAGAATTACAGCTAACTAGCCTCAAGCCTCTAGTGCAACTGTTAGAACAGCTTCCCTTACCCCTGAGCCTACAAACCGCTACGGGACAAGTGGTAGCTCAAAATATCACTTGGCGTCAGCAGGTTGGGACATCGCCCGACTTGGACTGGGTCAGACGTAGCACAGCAGCTATGTTAGATTCTCCCTGTGTTGAGCGGCACTCTGTGCTGATGTCTGACAGCACAATTCATGAACACAGTAGCGCTGTTCCTGAAGACGCGATCGCCCTTGGGCGTGAAGCGTTTGCCCAGCGCTCGGCACTAGCACAATCCCCCTTCGCTCTCAGAAAAGCTGCAAAAGAGCGCTATGAAGCTCCTGCACAGGCTGTGGTTCAGCACTACTGCGCGATTGATAGCCCCTACATGGCAGCAACAGTTTCTAAACGTCGGGTGCTATTGTCAGCCCTGCCAGTGATTAAAATCCCGGATGCGCCAGCCTCCAGGGAGGTGTCTGCACCAGCTTCAGAAACGCGACCAAACAGCCAGGAGCGCGTCTTCTCGTTTGTCAAAATTCCCCTGTCACCCTCGGTCTTCCTACCGGAAAGAGACTGGGCTTGTGGGGCACTTCCCCAATCCTCCATCTCTCTTCCCCAATCCCCCATCCCCAAGCTGTGGTTAGTGCTGGCTCAAGACACAACAGAGCAGCAGCAATTTGCCAAAGAATTGGCAGCAAAAAATGCAGATTTAATACACCTCAATCGCCTGAAAGATGAGTTTTTAGCTTGTATTAGCCACGAATTAAAGACGCCTCTCACCGCTGTTTTGGGTTTGTCATCACTCTTAAAAGACCAAACCCTGGGAGAACTGAATGAACGTCAAGCCCGTTATGCTCGGCTGATTTATCAGAGTGGGCGTCAGCTAATGACGGTGGTCAACGATATTCTAGATTTAACTCGGATGGAGACCGGTCAGCTGGAACTGACACTGGAGCCGGTACAGATTCAGACTGTATGCGATCGCGCCTATTCCCAAGCGCAACAACTTCATCCCGAAAAAGAGCAACAAGAGGAAGAACCGACTCCACAAACACGATTTACCCTAGAGATTGAACCGGGTTTGGAGATGATCGTTGCCGACGAGCTACGCCTGCGTCAAATGCTGATGCATCTCCTTTCCAATGCCCTCAAATTTACAGATGCCGGTGGTGAGATTGGTCTTACGGTCAATCGTTGGGATGGCTGGATTGCCTTCACTATCTGGGACACCGGCATTGGCATCCCACCCGAAAAGCAGCACTTAATCTTTCAGAAATTCCAACAACTAGAACAACCCCTCACCCGTCGCTTTGAGGGAACTGGTTTGGGATTGGTCTTAACTCAAGGACTTGCTCGCTTGCACGGAGGAGATGTCTCGTTTATTTCCAAACCCGATGAAGGAAGTCAATTTACCCTACTACTACCGCCTTGTCCGGTACAGGGAAAGGGAGGAGCAGGAGCAGAGGACTGGGAATCACTAATCCCCAATCTCCAATCTCCATTGCCCCTTATCCCCAAAGGGAACGCGAGTTCCCCAACCCCCAACCATTTGGTGTTAGTTGTTGAAACGGTACCCCAGTATTTAGAACGTTTGACGGAACAGCTTAAGAACTTAGGCTATCGGGTGGTCATTGCTCGCTCAGGTACAGAGGCAATCGAAAAAGCTCGCAGCTTGCAACCCTGTGCCGTTTTCCTCAATCCCCTCCTACCGCAACTTTCTGGCTGGGACGTCCTGACTATCCTCAAGTCAGATGCCCAAACCCTTCACATCCCGGTCTTAGTGACGGCAACACAGGCTGAAAAACAACAGGCTTATCACAACAAGGCTGATGGCTTCTTAAGCCTACCCATACAAGAGCAAGCATTACGCCAGAATCTAACTGACTTAGGCGATCGCAATCACTCCAGCAGCAGCAGTCTGACAATTCTACACCTGAATCCTGAGTTGATTGACAGGCGTACTGACTCGTCTGTACTCAGTTCTGAGCTAGCTGAAGCACTGAGTCTTCAACACTCAGAAATTAATTACCGGGTTCTCGAAGCCGATGATTTAGATCAGGCAGAATTATTAGCTCGTGTTTGGCATCCAGATGTCATCGTACTAGACAATGCCGGAATCGCCGACCCACTTGCCTACTTGAAACAGTACTCGTTACAGACTAGTTTGACTTCTTTACCGCTGGTTACGCTGAATCACCAGACAACAGAAGCCGCAAATCAAGTCAGTGGTCTTTCTGTGTATCCCTGTTTAGCACCTGATAACTCTTTAAAAATTGCTGCTCTGCTGCAAGTAATTCAAATTGCTGCCGGTATAAGGCACAAACCTAACATTCTAGTGATGGATATTGGGGAACAGGGGTGTTGGGCAGCAGGGGAGATTTCCCAATCCAAAATCTCATCCCCCAACCCCTCTAACTGCCCCATCTTAAGCGCTAGACAGGGGAGGAAATCCAAACTTGCCACACCCCCTCAACAATCCTCGTGGCTTCAAGCACTGACTCAATACCTCCAAACCGCCGGTTTTGGAAGCTGTCTTTCATGTTCTTGGGGTCAAGTCCATCGTCAACTCCAAGAGCAAAATGTTGACTTAGTACTGATTCGTTTAAAGAACATCAGCGACTATCCTGCTGTAGTGAAGGGACTGATGTCCTTAGCTCAGTTGCAAAAGCGACCACCAGTTCTTGTGCTAGATCATCGATTAGACACACAGCTGTGCGATGAAGCTGTGGCTGACGTATTGGACTCTACATCTGATCTAGAATCGGTGCTGAGAACGGTTGCAACCCGAATTCTGCGTGGATCTTCCCACTCCATGACCCAATTATTAGACCAGATCAATCAGATTTTGAGCTAGTGCAGGCTGGCAGAAATAACCTACCCGTTAAAATTCTTCCCCTGCTTTCGGCACTGGCGGAAAACTTCTGCCGAGCTGGTCTAGAGAGTCGGAAGGAAAATTACAACTATCCCTCTTCTGTCACTCTCCGAAGTAACAAGTAGCAAAAAAGCCAGATTATCCATCAGGAAAATAAGGTTGAAATTGATTCATGACCTGAATCAACCTCCAATCCCCAAACGAACCGCCAAGGCAGGAGTTAAAGGGATGAGCGTTGCCACCATCAAGAATAGTGCCAATAAAGCCAAAATTGCTCTAGTGTCATTTGGTTCTGTGATTTCATTGAGGCTGGGACGCTCCAGACTGCGCTGCAAGAATAGAATTACGATCGCCCAGTATAAAATGAGGGGATTTGCTGGATTCGCTAAAGCGACAATTCCCAAGACAACCAAGGTGGCGATGGTGGTGCGTCGGGCGGTTTTGCGTCCATAGATTGCCTGTACCATCCGCCCTCCATCCAACTGACCCGCTGGCATCAAGTTCAATGCTGTCACAACCAAGCCTAGCCAACCCACAATCATCAGTGGGTGAACACCAACTAGATTTGTTTGCAGAGAAGCACCTAGAAAAATTCGTGCCAGTGTTCCTACCAAAATCGACCCTTGGAAAAACTGGGTGGGTAGCTGAAAAGCACTGCCTTGATGAGAAAGCACCAATCCTACGATTAGCATTAAAAGGGAGACAATACCACCGACTGCTGGTCCTGCTAGGGAGATATCAAACAAGGCTGTCCGGTTGGGTATCAAAGATTCAAAGCGGGTAATGGCACCAAACGAGCCGATTTGCCAACTGGGAATGAAAAAAGGCCAGCTAATTCGCACGTTATGACGCTTTGCCTGCCACCAGTGACCGAGTTCGTGAGCGGCGAAAATAGTCCAAATTCCGGCACTGAGGGGCAGCACTTCCCGAAACCGCTCTGGGTTGTTGAAGAAATCGAAGTTAAGCAGCAACCCAGCCGCTTCCATGCTAGTGGCAATCGTTGCGATGAGCAGGGAAACGGATAGGATTTTCTGGGGCACTGTGGACGGTTGGGGGTCATTGCTGCTGGGGAGAACAATGACGACGGGTCTTCCTTCAGGGCTTTCAACTAAAAATAGCCGATAGCGATCGCCTAATCGTTCTTCTAAGCTTGTAGATAAGCGGGAAAATACTTCCTCTGGCTCGACTCCCCGCATATTGCCTTTAAAAATCACCCCTTCCTGATACGGAATCGTTTCCGTTGCAAAGAAGGTATCGATGCCAAAAATCCCTTGGAGACTTTTGAGGTCTTCAGCGGGAATCGGCACAATTTCGCTTGTGGTGGCATTCTTGCCATTTGGGGGCGACGTTAGATTCGCGGCAGTTGCAGAAATTTGCTCATCTGGCTTTTGGACATCGCTTGATTCTTGTTTGTCATTCAGCAGCTTCGTGGCACGCTCCTGTAAAACAGCATCCTGACCAGCAGCACGCAAACGGTTGCCCAAGAAGATGTACAAGGCAGCGGAAGCGACCAACAAAAATAGAATACCAACGAGATTGACGTAAATCCCGGCGGTAAATAAGCCAAAAAATAACAGCCAAGGAGCCGTCAAAACGACCGACTGCAACCAGGCTAAGATTCCAAGTTTGCCGTAAGGTCGAGCACGGTTGAAGCCCCAACCCAGGACACCGATAGCCACCAGAATGATTAAAATAGTCGCAGTCGTCTCTGATCCAGTAAACATTTTTTAACTATTCTATTAGTTTAAAAGGTTGGAAGGTTGTCAGGTTGAAGGTTTGGATAATCTGTAACCGGCTAACTTGGAACTTGGCTTTGGACAGCTGCTCTGAGATTATCTTGATGTTCGGCAAGGAGAGACTCGCCTTCTTTTTGGTCTAGTCCTGTCCAATGCATCAGTAGTGCTAGTTTCACTCGGCGTCCACTGCGCTCTAGCAAGTAACCCGCGTCTTCTCGGCTCAGGTTGGTGAGGTCTTGCAGCATTCGTAAGGCACGATCATGCAGTTTTTTGTTAGTAACGGCAACATCTACCATTCGATTGCCGTAGACTTTACCAAGCTTCACCATAACGCCGGTGGAGAGAATATTTAATGCCATCTTTGTAACAGTACCGGCTTTCAGGCGCGTGGAGCCTGCTAGTACTTCCGGACCAACCAACAGCCGAATATCGAGGTCAGCGTCAATGTCTACCTGCTCAGCGGGGACACAGGCAATCAAAATGGTTGTTGCTCCCCGCTGTCGTGCAGCTTGGATCGCACCGTGGACAAAGGGTGTAGTGCCACCAGCCGTGATGCCGACAACCACATCTAGCTCAGTAACATGGCGCATGGCGATCGCTTCTGCTCCATCCTCCTGTCGATCCTCCAAATCTTCTGAGCTACGCACCAATGCCCCGGCACCTCCAGCAATGATTCCCTGTACCAACTCTGGCGGTGTACAGAAGGTGGGGGGACATTCAGCCGCATCCAGTACCCCTAAACGTCCACTCGTCCCAGCACCGATATAGAAGAGGCGTCCACCTCGCCCCAGAGCCTCCGCTGTGAGGTCAATAGCTTGCGCCAGCTGGGTTTGAGCCGCTGCGATCGCACTTAACGTCTTGGCATCTTCGCGATTAAACAACTCTACCAACTCTAGGGATGTCAGCTGGTCAAGGTTCTGACTGTTTGGGTTAACCTGCTCTGTTAGCAGATAGCCCCGCTCCTCCAAATTCTTCATTCTCAAATCCAAATTGCTTAATTCTGACTTGGGGCAACCCCACAAGGAGCGCCCCCAAAAACTTCGACGTTTACAACAATCCTTCCAACTGACGGCGAATGCGCTCTAGATCAGAAATTTCGGGTTCTTTGACTTCCTTCGCCTCTGCTTGCCAGTCGGTTTCTTCCACATTAACTTCTGGCGGTAGTGCCAACATTCCTTCTTCAATCAGCTCTGAATCATAATCAGCGTCGCGGCAAAATTCCTCAATTTCCTCGACATCCATTTCTTCTACTGTGGCTTCTGGGAAATCCTGGGCTTCCAGCATCACTCCAAAGCGGGTGGCGTCGTCTTCTGACTCGAACATCAGCACTTTGTTGCGATCGCCAATCCGTATCGTGTGAATTCCCTCGTTCTCTGTCCGGGCATTAAATAAGAGAACAAATACTCGCTTGGGTGCAACCATAAGTCGTTAGTAATTTTCAGGGATATGCGGCTTGAATATTACCGTCTCTACCTAGAATATCTGACTGGAGCCAGCTAAAGGCTTTAAGACTGACGCCTATTGCACTCAGCG
>DATNQP010000312.1:0-3671 GCA_036703965.1 Leptolyngbyaceae cyanobacterium | reverse complement strand
CCTCTTCAGTCAAGTTATGGGTAAGGGGATGGTCAATGAGGTATCGCACCACCTGGGCAATATCTCGTGCGTGGATAAAGTGGAAACTGCCGTCAGCTTTGAACCAGCGAATCACATCAACCCATTTCACAACATCTGTTATGCCAGAGGAAAGATGAGAGTAGGGTTTGTTGGCGTCTCCTCCCAGTACCAAGGTAGGAAATAGAGTGGTAATCTTAGGGGCGATCGCTAATTTTGATAATCGCCCCAGACAGTCGTACTTGGAACGGATATACTCCGTCCCAAGTTGACCGGCTTCTTTAAGTAATTGGTTTTCGCGATTCAGAACGCTAGCCGTAGAAAAGTAAATCACCTGCCCTAAGACCGTTGGGTCGAGCAATTCCATCAAGCGGATCGTTTTGATCACGTTAATATCAAAGGATTCCTGTGACCCTCCCCAAGCTGTTGCGGCTAAAATTGCGGCATCCATCGTTTTGAGGAGGTTGCCAAAGCGTTCAATATGGCGCAAGTCGCCTTGCAAAATGGTTATGCCGGGACGCGCCTGGTAATCAAAACCCAATTTTTCGGGGTTCCTCACCAACAAGTACAACTCGTGGTCAGTTTCCTGAATCAACGCTTCAGCGATGTAGTGACCAATGCAGCCACTAGCACCCGTCAAAAAAATCCGCTTGGGGTTCATGGTGGCGTTTAACGTGCAGGGATTGGCATGAGAGATTAGGCGTGAACGGCTAGTAATTGATCAGCTTGTTTGGCAGTTTCAAAGAAGAACCTCACATTGTCTTCCGGGGTTCCAGGTAACACCCCATGACCGAGATTAAAGATATGACCCCGGTTACCGGCTTTGCGAATGTTATCCAGAATGCGATCGCGAATAAAGTCCTGCGACCCAAACAGCACGCCAGGGTCCATATTTCCCTGCACTTTAACATCAGAACCGAGCCGCTGTCGTGCCTCTGCCATATCGACTGTCCAGTCCACACTGATAATATCGACGCCTGATTGTGCCATCCGTTCCAACACGCCAGCGCTACCACTGATGTAAAGGATTAGAGGTGTATCTGGGTGAGTCTCCTTAACCTGGCGCACGACTTGCTGCTGATAAGGTAAGGCAAATGTCTCATAATCTTGGGGACTCAGTTGACCTGCCCACGAGTCGAACATTTGTACCACTTGGGCACCACAGTCAATCTGATAACGGGCATAAACCGCGATCGCATCTGCCAGTTTTCCGAGAAACTGATGTAGCATCGTGGGTTCAGAGAACGCCATGCCTTTGATGATTGAGTAATTTTTGGAACTTTTACCCTCAATTGCATAAGCGGCTAAGGTCCAGGGCGCACCAACAAAGCCCAACACGGCTGCTTTATTGCCCACTTCCCGCCGCAGAGTCTGCAAAATTTCCCGAATAAACGGTAGCGATTCCTCCGGTTCCAAAGGATGTAGTTTGTCAATCTGCTCCTGAGAACGGATGGGCGGCTCAATAATGGGTCCCTTACTTTCGATAATGTCAAAGGGAATGCCTAAGCCTGGGAGCGGCGTCAGGATATCTGAAAACAAAATTACGCCATCTGGCTGAAACGCCCGCCAGGGTTGGAGCGAAACTTCGATTGCAATTTCTGCTTTTTCAGAGCGATCGCGAAATGAAGGATACTTATCCCGTAAATCTCGATAAGCCTTCATATAACGACCTGCCTGCCGCATCATCCAAACCGGCGGTCGATCTAATACTTCACCACGAGCAGCCCGTAATAGGTAGGGAACCTGGGTTGACCCAGTCATCTAATCTTTACCCCAGATAGTTTTTAAACGCATTTGTTAGCTTATCATTCTCAGGGAGTTAGGGGTCAGGGGTGGGTGTGGTCATAAGTAGTTGGTTGAGACTGACGCGGGGACGCGGGGACGCGGGGACGCGGAGAAATTTTCTGGATATCACCAACTGATTTTGACCAAAGAAAGGCAGAAGGCTTGTGCCTTCTGGCGACCTCTCATGGAGCAAGGGTATCAAGCCCCCACTGAACTATCGTTCAGTGGCTTGTATAAGAGGAGGGGTCTGAATCCCCTTCTGAAGACTGCCTTCTGCCTCCTGCCTTCTGCCCTCTGCCTTTTCAACGCACCCGTTAGGGGTTAGGGGTTAGGGATTAAGACTCCTTGCGTAGTCTCTAGTCCCTAGTCCCCAGTCCCCAATCCCTATTCCCCCAACTGAGAGTACCTTGATCGGCATCTAGTTCAACTAGCTGACCTACAGGGAGGGCGGCATTGGCTCCCTCGTGACCAAAGGGAAGGTCTGAGACAATAGGTATGCCAAGGTCACCCAAGCGATCGCGCAATACCTCTTCTACAGTCCAGCTAGGAACATCTTTGGGTGGATCACAGCGGCTAAAACGCCCTAAGGCAATGCCTCGAACGCCTTTAAAGGCACCACTCATCCGCCATTGGGTGAGCATCCGGTCGATGCGGTAGGGAGCCTCTGTCACGTCTTCCAGGGCAAGGATGATGCCATCCAGCTGGGGTTGTACTGGTGTCCCTAGCAGGTGAGTCGCAACGGTAAGATTTGCTGCCAGAAGAATACCATTGACTTTACCGCCGCCCCAACTGACACCAGTGAGAGGTTCAACGGGGCGTCCTTCTACGCAGTCAAACAATCGTTTGAGCGACCACTCTGGCTCAGCCGCCAGGGAGGTCAGTACGGGACCATGAACACTGGAAATGCCGGACTGATATAGACTCCACAGTAATCCAGTGATATCAGAAAAGCCAATAAGCCATTTGGGAGTCAATTGAGGAGTAGAGGCTTTCATTATTTCCCCCTTGCCCTTTATCTCTAGAGAAGATTCTGAGTTCCCTATTCCCCAATCCCCATTACCCCTTATCCCCAGAGGGGACCCCGAGTTCCCCAATCCCCAGTTCCACATCCAGTCTTCCAGGAGTCGGGTGCTGCCATAGCCGCCTCTGGTGCAGAGAATACCCTGACATTCCGGGTCTTTCCAAGCTTCTGCTAATTGGTGGCGTCGCTCAATGTCTGTACCGGCAAGGTAGCCTTCTCTAGCATCCCAGTTGGCTTGCAATTCAATTCTGTAGCCACGCGATCGCCAAATTTCCACACCCTGATGGAATGCCTCAAACTCTCGTAATGCTCCACTGGGAGCAATTACCCGTAGTAAATCTCCCGGTTTTAGGGGTGGCGGTAGCTGGCAATGTAAGTTGTTGGTCATTGGCAAAGAATTGCAGGGTGAGCATGTTAAAACAGTGACCAGTTTTTCACTGGTCAGTGACCATGTGCAAGCGTGGTAAATTGTCACCCACCTAAGTGCTGATTTTCAACCTTTTCAGGTATTAAATTTCAAGTTTCTCAAATCAATCCTTAGCATGATGAAGCAAACGGTAAGACTTTTAGCCTAGGAAGTAGGTAATACAGAAAATTCGGAAAACAGGAACATGGTTCTTTACAAGCTTGAAGACTTTGACTCAGACTACCGAGATACTTTTGGTGGCGATGAAATCAAGGGATACGATGTCTATGCAGACAGAACTGAAGAGAAGATTGGCACTGTCAAAAATATCCTCGTTGATGAGTCAGGTAATTTTCGATATCTAGTCGTTGACACGGGCTTCTGGATTTTTGGTAAGCAAGTATTGCTACCAGTGGGTCGTTCCAGTATTGACCATAACGC
>DATNQP010000311.1:0-13588 GCA_036703965.1 Leptolyngbyaceae cyanobacterium | reverse complement strand
CCTCCTGAAACAAAGTTAGTCAAATATAGTGGCATCGCGCTGTTCACCTGAGCAAGATAAGTTGTGAACAGGATATTGACCAAAACATATACCATAAGCTGGCGATCGCGCAGTGCTACAGCCCAACTCCTACTCCCTTGTTTGGGATGATGCTCATCAAATTTAAAAGTTTCTGCGATCGCGGCATACACAACTCCAAAGAAAACGACAAAGGAGATGCCATCAATTACAAATAGAGCGCGATAATTCCCTGTCGCCCCAATTAACGCCCCTCCTAGTACCACCCCCATCCCTAAGCCGAGACTATCTGCCAACCGCGTGATGGCAAACGCTTCATTGCGCTGCTCAATCCTCGTCAAATCCGCGACAGCTGCTTCTGTTGCAGGCCAGTACAAACCAATTCCCAAACCCATGAGCAAGTTACCCACAATAAAGGAGGGAAAGTTGTAAGTTAACGCCAACAGAACGGAAGCCACAGCGGAAACCGCAGCAGAGAGCAATAGCGTCCGCCTGCGCCCCCAGAATTGAGAGTCGGCAAAAGATCCCCCCAAAAAGCGACCAACTACCCCAGAGATGGAGCCACTACCCAAACCAATCCCTACTGTAGTCGCCGATAAACCGACCTGATTGACGAAAAATATCGGTGCATAGAACAGAGTAAAACCAGTGCCAATTTGGGAGAGTAATCGACCCATAGCCAGAATCCAGACCTGGTGACTGAATTGCGGTAGCCAGGAGAGTAACTTGTGCTTGGGAGAAGATTTCATTTAACAGCCGTCAGGTTCAAGAGCCGAGAGAGATGAACTAAAAGTCATACTGCATAAGTCTAATTAGCTCAGATGTACCTATAATGCAGTAGCCAGACCCCAAATGATGAGCGAGGTTGCTGTGACAGCATTTTTATTTGTAACTGATTTAGACCATACCTTAGTGGGCGATGACGACGCCCTGAAAGAACTCAACCAGAAGTTGGCTCAACATCGGCAAGAGTATGGGACAAAGATTGTTTATGCTACAGGGCGATCGCGCAGTATCTACCACGAACTGAAAGCTGAAAAGCAACTCCTAGACCCAGATGCTCTAATTGCATCTGTGGGGACAGAAATTTATGAAGACGATCGTAATGATGCCCCTGATCGAGCCTGGTCAGAAAAACTTTCTGAAGGCTGGGATCGTGAACTGGTAGTGGCAACCACCGCCCATTATTCTGACCTTGTTCCCCAAGAAGACTCCGAACAACGTCCCTTCAAAGTCAGCTATTTCCTGACGGAAGAAGCCGCCGTAGAAGTACTGCCGCGACTGGATTCGCAGCTCTCTGAGCGAAGTCTTGATGTCAAGTTAATCTATAGCGGCAGTAAAGACCTCGATATTCTGCCCCGCAATGCTGATAAAGGTCTAGCGGTACAGTTTTTACAGCAAAAGTGGGGAATTGATAGCACGCGAACAGTGGTGTGTGGCGACTCAGGAAATGACATTGCCCTATTTAGCGTTGGCTCTCTCCGGGGCATCATTGTGGGCAACGCACGACCGGAACTCCGTCAGTGGTACGACAACAACCCAGCAGATTACCGATACCTGGCTCAGGCGCAGTGTGCCGGTGGTATCCTAGAAGGCTTGCAGCACTTTGGCTTCCTTGGTGGTTAGCTAATTGTTATGGCTAATTGCTGATAAAAAAGACAATCAACAATTAG
This sequence comes from Leptolyngbyaceae cyanobacterium, assembly GCA_036703965.1. Classification (GTDB taxonomy): domain Bacteria; phylum Cyanobacteriota; class Cyanobacteriia; order Cyanobacteriales; family Coleofasciculaceae; genus DATNQP01. The sequence continues at coordinate 11,897 of DATNQP010000311.1, read as the reverse complement.
CCATTAGCGAAGAACACTGAACAATAACCAATGATCAGCTATCTCAAGGGGACAGTAGCAAACATTCAGAAAGGCACTGGCAATCGCGTCACTCTGATTCTGGAGGTGAACCAAATCGGATATGAGTTGCAAATTCCTGGGCGTCTCACAGAGCAACTGCTGGTGGCATCGGGAGAGCTAGTGCAAGTCTTCACCCATCTGCAAATTCGGGAAGAGCAACAAGTGCTGTATGGCTTTGCCTCCGCCGCTGAGCGGGATTTGTTTCGTCAGTTGATCAGTGTGAGTGGCATCGGTGCTCAACTTGCGATCGCGCTGATCGACACTCTTGGACTGCCAAATTTAGTTCAAGCGATCGTCACGGGTAACATCCGTGCCTTATCCAAAACTCCTGGTGTTGGAAACAAAACTGCTGAACGCATTGCCCTAGAACTGAAAACCAAGCTTGCCGAATGGCGTCAGTTAGCTGGAGTAGCCACACCCGCTTCCTCAACAGGACCAGCACCAGCGATTCAAGAAGATGTGGAGATGACGCTACTTGCCTTAGGCTATGACAACAACGAGGTCGCCCAAGCGCTGCACGCCATTAGCCAGGATGGCCTAGTTGCGAAAAGCCCGAATGCGGAAGATTGGATTAGAAGCGCGATCGCTTGGTTGAGTCAGTAAGTAAATAGATTGAACCATTAACTGAGTCAAGGGCAGGCAGGAGGCCTGTCCTACCTAACTAATCCCTCTTTTGTCATTATCGGGAAATTTGACGATTTTACGAGGATATAGCCAACGAAAAATCAAGGTTTCACCCCAGTTTGACAAAAGAGGGATAACCCCTACCTTAAAGTTTGAGCTGCCTGTTTAATGGGGTCAAGCAAGGATAACGGCAAATGCATCATATTCAGTTTGCTACTGTTTGGGGTGCCATCGGTACTCGGTCCGTGGTAATCACTACCACCCGTCCTTAGTAAGCCATAGCGATCGCACAAAGCCTCTAGATTTTTTCGTTCTTTTGGCGTGTGGCTGGGATGATACACTTCAATTCCCATCAAACCTGCATCAACCAGTTCCTTTAGCACCTCCTCAACTTCCCCGCCTCGGAACAGGTAAGGATGCGCCCATACCGGAACAGCACCACAGTTGCCCAGCAGAGCAATTCCTTCAGAGATTGAAAACTTGTCATAATGCACGTAAGCGGGTTGGTCATCACCCAAGAAACGGTCGAAGGCTTCGCGAGTAGACTTGACGTGACCCGCCCTCACCAAGGCATTGGCAATATGAGGACGCCCTGGTGCCATGCCTTCACCCAGTTCTGGTAGCGAGATGGGGTAGCCAAGTGCTTCCAGCTTAGCGACCATTTGATCAGCACGTCGTTTGCGTCCCTCTAAGCGTTCAGATAAAGGCACAGTAAGCTTATCGGCATCTGGATAAAAGCCTAAGATATGAAGAGAGCGATCGTTGTGAACGGTACTCAACTCGACACCGGGAATAATTTCCATGTTGAGGCGTTGGGTAGCTGCGTTAGTGTCCAACTGGCGAGCTTTTAGCACAAAGTGCTGTGCCTCGCCAATCGCTTCACTCCAGCCGGAGAGAGTATCGTGATCGGTAATTGCTAAGGCAGAGACTCCAGCACGAACCGCCGCATGGACGAGTTGCTTTGGGGTAAGGGTGCCGTCAGAGCAGGTGGTGTGACAATGTAATTCGAGCATTTTTCAATTGTGCGGTCACGTAACTCAAGAAGTCCATAGTCAAGAACCCCACCCTACTTCGTTGAGGGTGGGGCTTGAAGAGAACAATCTTCAAGCGTAAGTCTTGTCTACCACACGAGATTCAGTTAGGCACGAACTTCCGCTCGTTTTCCTAAAGCGGACTATGTTCAAACTCTTTGTTCAAGAGTGCTTGTAGAAAGGACATCCTAGCTGAATTGGTGGGAAGGAACATACAACTGTTTTACAGGATTATCTCCATGTCAAACACAATTAGAGTTCCAGTTCAAAACCCAGACGGAAGCCCAGCTATGCCAACTAAAAGCAGTCGCGCTAAACGATGGGTACAGCAAGACAAAGCAGTAGAGGTACGAAATGATCTAGAGATTTACGGAGTACGTTTGCTGTCTGAACCATCAGGCAAAATCACTCAAGATATCGCTCTTGGAATCGACCCAGGAAAACTATTGACGGGTATTGGCTTAGTCTCAGCAAAAGCGACATTGTTTAAAGCTCATCTCCAACTTCCGTTTAAGTCAGTCACCAAAAAGATGACGGCACGGCGGATACTAAGGAGAGCTAGGCGTGGACGCCGAATTAACCGCAAACTTCCCCACAATCAACGCTGTCATCGTCAGAAACGATTTGACAATCGTAGGCAGAAGAAGCTTGTCCCCAGCATCCGGGCTAACAAACAGATGGAGCTACGAGTAGTAAAAGAACTACTCAAGTTCTATCCTGTCTCCCACATTGTCTACGAACGAATTGAGGCACGGGGCACTAAAAGCTTCTCCCCTGCGATGGTAGGTCAAAAAATCATGGTGGAGTGGTTGTCAGAACTTCGTCCAACTACGACTCAACTAGGATGGCAGACTTCTAACCTAAGACAATGGTTGGGACTTGCTAAAGACAAAGCTAATAAAGCTAAACCTACGCCTGAAACGCATTCTCATGACGGAATCGCTTTAGCCGCTAGTCATTTTATTAAATGGCAAGACTGGGTTAGCAATAAGGCTCGTGGGGGTCATTGGGTAGGCGAAATCGAACTAACCAAAGGCCCATTTGCCGTGATATCTAGACCACAACTGTATCGCCGCCAACTTCACTTCGAGAATCCAGTTAAAGGCTCTCCAATCCATCCTGAACAGACGCTCCTAACGTCGCTAACGCTTCGCTATCGTAAACGCAAAGGTGGCACAGTAACACCTTTTGGGCTTCGCTCTGGCGACAAAGTAAAAGCCGAAAAAGCTGGACAGTCTTATATCGGCTGGATTGGTGGATATGTAGAGAAACAGAAAAAAGTGTCCGTCTACGACATCAATTGGCATCGCATTGGTCAATTTTCTGTGTCTAAAGTTCAACTTGTTAAACGCTCTACAAAGCTACTCTCTTATGTCAAAGTTTGTTGATTTGGACGGCTCCGTTCCTACGCCGTCCCGAAGCACCCTCCCCATCCTACAGGCAGGCGTTCATTCTCGCCTGACGGACTTCGGCGTGAGCGCTCAGTCGAACGCTGCGAAAATCCGCCTGTTGAGGATGGGGAATCCCGCGATTTTGTTGAACCGTATTGCTCTATAGTCCTGCAAACCACTCGTAGCCCCAATCCTCCCAATAACCTCTAGCAGGCAGCAACTTACTTGTTAGCGTAATCCGAGTCACCCACTTACTCTGCTTGTAACCTAGCTTGATCCCAGAGGCAAGACGTAAAGGCGCACCATTCTCAATTTTTAGAGGCTGACCATTTTTCTGATAAGCCATGAGAGTTTGGGGGTGCAACGCGGAAGCTATGTCCCAACTTTCGTAGTAACCATCAGCCGACTTGAAGTAAATGTAGCGGGCATTTGTCTTAGGTTGAGCCAAGGATACCAAATCCCGTAATCGCACCCCACCCCATTGCACGATCGCTGCCCAACCCTCAACGCAGACATGACGAATTGTCATAGAAGTCAACGGCATTCGCTGGAGGTCAGTCATGCTTAGGCTTAGAGGATTATTGACCTCACCGTCAAGCGAATGCCGAAACGTCTTCACATCAATTTCTGGGGTGAAGTCAAATGTATTGATAATCAATGCATCTGGCTCAATTGCACTCTTCGGAAATTCAGGTACAGGTTTCTGAGGATTTAACAATAGGGCTTCAACGCTTTGATTGAGCGGTTCAAAGGTTTTACCGACTACATCTTCCAATAGACTTGAGCTACAACTGCCCAAAAGTAGACTGAGGCTTGAGAGTCCAGACAACTGGAGAAGTTGACGACGTGACAAGAGATGATATCAAGTCCGGTGGCATCGTGATTGTATAGTTGAAGATGCGATCGCATCCTGTTAAGCGGCTGTCCGAGGCCACTAGTGAAAGCAAGTAAGCCCGCTAATCAATTCAGCTTGTTTTAACAAAGCTCGGCAGCGCTCAAATAATACTTGCTCTAATTGCTCCAGATCAGGGAACGACTTATTGGCAATTGGCTCATTGGTGAGAGGCCACAAGCGCTCTGCTGGCTGTAGCTCTGGAGAATGGGAAGGCAGAAACTCTAAATGGATACCTTCTGGGACCTCTACCAGGTCGCTGGTGTGCCAGCCAGCTTGATCGACTGCTAAGATAATGTGCTTATTTTTGCCTAGCCCAAATTCCCTGGCAAAATCAGCTAAGACGCGGTTAAACAGTTTGATATTGACATAGGGAAGAATCCACCAGTAAGTCTCTCCTGACTCAGGGTGGACAAAGGCATATAGCCACAGCCACTGGAAACGCCAGTTCACCTTGGCAATCGGCTGATCCCCTTCAGCTACCCACACTCGCCGTAAAATCGGTTTGAGACCGACACGATAGCGAAGCGTTAGCGAGGAACGAGCGTCTGTTCATCCATGCTCCACAGTTCTACTTTGGCTTCGGGATGAGCTGCTTGCACCTGGTTTACCCGCACAGCTAGTTTTTTTTTCCAAGCATCTTGTTCCACTATGTAAGCCTCTTCGTGTTCAGGTCGGGGAACCCGCTTTCCGAAAGTCATTTCCCGTAGATACTCCCAGCCTCTTTGCCTGCCTACACGCCGCTCCAAGTGATCGCTAATCCACTCGGCTACCTTACGACCATTCCACAATCCGCCATCGGGAGGTGGAGACTGTAAGGCTTGCCACAATTGAGCTTGTTCAACATCAGACAACATCGGTTGCCCTCCTGGATGTTGATAGCGACGGTCTTTGATTCCTTCTGAGCCTTGTTGATTGTATCGACGGGCGATTTTGCGAATTGTATCTGGTCGGTAGCCCGTCACTGCTGCCACCTCTTGTGTGACGAACCCTTGTGCTAACAGCCACACAATTTGGTAGCGAGTGCGTTCTATTGGCTCTTTGGCTTGACGGTATCGAACTTCTAGTTCTTTTACGCTTAGATGAGGTTCGATGGTGAGGCACTTGGGCATGGTAGCGATCGCATCTGTAAAGCAGCACCTTCAACTATACAATCACGATGCCACCGGACTTGATATGACGTGGAACTTGAATTCGATTCATCAGGAACCTCTACCAGAAAATGGACTGTATTAAGCGTGAGCCTCCTACCTTGAGACCCAACCAGGAGTGAATCACCGCAAAAATGACAACAGTGGGTACTGAAATAAAATGAACGATTCTGAGCGCTTGCCAACTGCCAAACAAATCGACAATCCAATGGAATTGAGCCGGTTTGTACATTCCCAATCCACTGAGTAAAGCCAGTAGCAAAACAGGAATAATGACTGTGTAAGCTAGGCGATGCCATGCATAATTTTTGCGCTTTGCATTGTGACTGCGTTGCAAAGCTTTGAGGTCATTAGAACCGAGAAAGCGTTGTTTCCAACGTCGAGTGATGAAAATATAGAGACCGTACCAAAGCAGATTGAGCGAGAAAAACCACATTGCCGCAAAATGCCAGTGCCTACCTCCAGCTAACCAACCCCCCAGCACAAACAAAGGCGGAAAATGCCAGCCTCCTCGCCCCCAAAAACTGGGTTAGCGTTGTAAATCTGGAGTCCACTGGTAATCATCAACAATAAGCTAATGATATTGACCCAGTGAAAGATTTTGGCAGCGATCGCCTGTTTGGGTTTGGGTGCAGGCTTAGATGTTTTGGAGGGAACAGACGAATCCATAGTTCTTGATTAGTGAATAATTCATAATGAGCGACAAACGTTGCCTGGAAGAAACCCTGACAAGTCGGCAGACTCGCGAACAGGCTCTCTCGGAGTAATGGTGATAGGAGCCTCAACTGGTAACATTAGTAAAACTTATCAACATTACTCGGAGAGAGCCAGTAGAGTTAATTGAGTTTCTTTTACAAGCTGCGGGTACTGCTTCAGAATCGAAATCATCTGAATCATCGGATTGATAGCCCAACTTTCCTTAGCTATTTAAATCGCGCCCGTTATCACGGCTCATGTAAGAACCTGTTTGATCTACGCTACACAGCGGTTGTTCACAATCTCCATGTCATTGCCAAGATTGTTGCACAAGCTGAAAAGCAAATCGCTGCTAGCGGCGGCTGATTACTGAATCGGTGTTCTCTGCGACTCTCGTTTAGAACCTATCCCAAAAAAATATTTATTTATTACAAGCGTTTGTTAAGCGTGTAGCAGAGTGTGCTGAGAGTCTACTTTTAGAGTGATTTTTTCCAGGTTAAACAGGTCTCTAAACAAGTCTGGAGGATGAGGTCGTTCGGGATGGAATCAGGACAGATGGTAGGAAGAATAAGTTTGTTTTTAAGGAAACCATGATTAAAAAACTAACGCTAACCACTGCTGTTGTCGCAGCAGGAATTCTTACCTCTTTGGGATATACAGCTATAGCTCAAACTAATCGACCCGGACCGTCCCAAGGGCAATCTGCACCGGCGCAAAATCGCACCATGCAATCGCCAAGCCGCCGCCAGATGAGTGCTTTGGATCAGCAATTTGCTATCGAGGCAGCTCATGGGGGAATGGCAGAAGTACAACTTGGACGACTCGCTTTAGAACGGTCTAGGAACCCTGAAGTCAAGGAGTTCGCACAGCAGATGATTGATGAGCACACGCGGGCAAATCAAGAACTGATGCAGATAGCTAGCCGCAAGGGAATCACGTTGCCAACAACACCTGGCCCTAAGTATGAAGCAGCAATGCAGCAGTTGATGCAACTGTCTGGAGACAGTTTTGACGCTGCCTATATGAGTGATGCGGGAATCAACAGCCATCTTGAAAGTATAGGTTTATATCAGCGCCAAGCTGCACTCGGACAAGATTCAGACTTGCGAGCCTTTGCTGGCAGAACCTTGCCAAGAATACAGGGGCATTTCGGGATGGCTAGTGCGATGACAGGTTACAGCGTCGCACAAGGAAACAATGCTGCACCGGGTATGCGAATGCGTCAGCACAACGCTACACCTGGTATGTCTGGCGGCCAGATGCGTCAGAACAACATTACACCTGGTGTGTCTGGGGGACAGATGCGTCAGTAAGATAGTGTTGACATCAGCCGTCTTGCTTTGAATTAAGTTAGCGAAAAGAGTTATAGCAAAAGGCAGAGGGCATAGGGCAGAAGGCAGAAGGGAAAAGATTGAGGGGTTAAGGTTTCAGTATTTGGCGAGAGTCAAGAGTTGCCTTGGCGACTGCTATATATTACGGGCGATGCCGGAAAATTGCCTTGATGACCAGAGTATTCGTGTTGAAAATCAGTTAGATCCATCGTGACTAGACACGGGTAATACACTGGATGCGCCCAATTGCCTGCTCACGGGTCGGTTTTTCCTGTAGGGTATTGGCAACCTTGAAGGCTTGGTCAAATTGCTTGAAGTAGGCGTATTGCAAAGCGATCGCTGCCAACAAACTACCTCGATCATCCTCTCTATCAACCACGGTTAAGCCATCGGCTCCAAAGCGCATTACTTCGGATTCTTCACCGGGGATGGTTTGAGCAACCTGAAAGGCTTGGGCGAGAAGAGGGAGTGCTTGATCCACTTGTTGCAGTTCGCCTCTTCGTTGGGCGATCGCCAGCAGCAGTTGGGTTTTGTTGTTAGGAACCGTGATTTGCTCGACCACAGGCAGCACCAGGTCAAAGCGATTTTGCTTGAGCAATTCGGTGGCGCTACCTTGTAAGCGCGATTCACGAATCCCTGCATCTTTTGTTCCTTGAGCCATAGCAATAGCACCCTCGTATTGCTGGGCTTCCATGAACACGGCAAATGGATTATCGGCGGGGGGTGCGATCGCTGGATCGCTCATATTAACATCAAGTTGATTCACTTGTTGAAGCAACTGGCGCATTGTTTCAGCTTGATTCATTTGGGCATATACTACAGCAATTACCGCTAAGGCTTGGGGCTTGATGCGATCGCGCTCAAATAAATCGCCGCCTTCCTGCTCCATCCTTTCCTGATAGGCGATGACCATTGGATCGATGGTTTGTAAGCTTTGTTGGAGGAGTCTATTTGCCCACTCGGTCGCACCGGATTGATGAGCATTCAGGGCAATGGCTGCCAGTAACTTAATGCGTAAAACCGGACGATTGTCAAGGGGTAGCTGCTGAACCCACTGAACGGCTTTTTGGTGTTGACCCGTCTGGGCATAGGCAGTCGCCATGTTTACTACCTGCCAATCTTGAAGAACAGAACCATAATCAATGGCTGAAAATTAGCTCCATTGCTGGCGAATCCATTCAAACTGTTGAGTCTCTATCGCCGTCTGAAGTAAACTCCCAATGTAAAGTTTCTGTTCCCAGTCATTAGGATTGCTGCGGAGCGTGCTTAGCTGTTTTGATAGCCATTGTTCGACCTGATTGGTCTGTCCAGCTTTACTGTAGGCAATCATCCTGAGAGGGAGATGCGATCGCTTGAGTCATTTGCTCTGCCATCTCCAGGTTTTGGGCAGCAATATACGCCTGTACAATTCCTCGCTGGGCAACTGATTGTGAGTCTGAATTCTTAGGCAATCTCGTTGCAATTTGTTGGGCTTTGGCAGAATGGCACTTAGTTAAGCGTGATCGCTAAGTGTGATCCCAATAAATCAATACGCTTCAGTTAAGCCTAAAAGTCATATAAATTAAGCATTCTTTCCCATAATGGAAATCCCAAGTTGTGCATGTCCAGGATTTGCTGCTGTTGTCTCTTACGATAGAAAGTTCTGAATTAAGAGCCAACAAGCGCTGGCAGAACTCGTTCACCGAAGACCTCGATGAACCCCTGCTGCTGTCGGTTCACATTATGCAAAATGATCTCGCTGAATCCGAGTTCCACATCCTTCTGTAACCACTCGATGTGCTGTTCTGGGTCTGCTGAAATCCGCACACTATCCTTTAGATCCTCTGGCTTCACAAACTCGGCGGCTGCGTCGAACTGTGCAGGAGTCTGGAGTTCTGCCAACATGACGTTCTCAAAGATGTTGTTGCGCCACTGGTCATAGGCTCCCTGTCTCGCTGCCGACTCATCCTGTGCGTAGGAAAGTTGCACTTTGAGATACATAGGCTTTCCCTCTCCTCCCCCACGGTGAAATGCCTCTACCACCTTCCGGAGTTTTTCGTGAGGACCGGAGATAGTAATTAGCCCATCTGCCCATCCTCCCAACCACTCTGCTGTTTCCGGGGTAATGGCTGCGCCGATAATGCGAGGCGGAATTTCAGGTCGGGTATAGAGTTTCGCCTCTTCAACGCGAACTAGACCAGCTTGCATTGCCGCGCCTAACCAAGACCAAGCAAATCCGCTTTCTCCTTGGCGATCGCTCCAAGGATGAAAATGGTCGGAGGAGAGTGCGGCAGTGAAGCCAGCCTGCTGGGCAGCCTGAACATACTCTAAGAGCGCACTCGGTTTGAACTGTTCGTGGGAGGCGTGATATCCAAACTTTGCCATAACAATCTTTGTAGTGTGGTGTCTTTAGTTAGAGTTTGAATCAGCTGAACTTTATCAAGACCAGGGAAGTAATAGAGAATATCGTTTTCTGGATAAATCACACTGGTGTACCAGCACGGTCTAAGGATTCAGTCTCCTGAATCTTTGATGGCATTGAATGTTCTTCAGGCAGAGAATTATCTTCCGAGTTGTGAGGACTCTTGAAGTTTTCTTTTGAGTCTATTTTCTGGCAGACTTTCATCGTCTTGATGTGTTCTCTTTCATCATTTCGCATGGCGACAAACACATCGTAGAGATTTTCAATCTTCGGACGGCGCTGCCCTACAGGATGGGACGTTTGAAATTCATCAAACATGTATAGGTCACCATCTTGGTAGTAGTTGATAGCAATTTCGGGTGCTGGCTGAGTTTTAAGCTCTGCCTCGTGCTCATTTATAAACTTATCGTAGGTATCGTAAGCATGTTCTTCGATTAGCTGATTAAAATGGTAAGCTGAGCCGGGGGCAAACATGTATATAAAAACAATAATCCAGTAGTAAACCAAGACACCAATACGAGCGAGAAATCGGTCAAGCCAACGTTCCTTGCCACCGAGGGCTTCGAGAATACGAAGGTGATGTAACTCATTCCAAGATTCAGCAAAGTGAACCTTGATCCAGTCAGACTCCCGCCATAAACCCAGACTTTCATAAAGGTGAAGAACCGACAGATAAGCAAAGTAGGGAACGCGTGATATTGTTTCTAATAGATAAAATCGTGCATAGAAACGGTCTTGGTAAAAGCTATTTAAAATAAATTCTAATAAATTGACGAGGTAGCCCATTATTCCTTAATTTATCTTACTTAAATCAAAATCATGCAAATACTCTAGCTCAAGGCTGCTAAAGTTACATCGAATTCTATTTATTATAGAAATTTTAAACATAAGTCCAATTGAAAATGAGTTGAGTCCTTCTACGCTCGCTTGATGTGCAAACCTATATTAAACAAATTAATGGCTACGTCTTTCTGCAACTTCTACCAGAAGAACGGCTCTACTGTTAAATAAGACTGTGATTAATATTACAAAGTCCTTCAGTACCCTAGACGACGCGATCGCATCATTAAATAGCATTTCTAGTTTTAGGTGCTATCTATCGGTTTATCCCTAAGATGAAAGGCAGAGTCATACAAGTGATAAGAGTTAGGTATGGAAACACGGCGCTTAGGCACCTCTGACGTAGAAATTACCCCAATCCTCATGGGGACTTGGCAAGCAGGCAAAAAACAGTGGGTGGGGATTGAAGACGCTGAGATAATTAAAGCTATACAAGCAGCCTTTGAGGCGGGTATCACGACGGTTGATACGGCAGAGGTTTATGGGAATGGTCACTCGGAGCAAATAGTCGCTCAGGCCCTATCAGATGTGCGTGACCAAGTGACGTATGCTAGTAAGGTATTTGCTAACCATCTCAAATATGACCAGGTAATCGAGGCTTGTGAAGGTTCGTTAAAAAACCTGAAGACAGACTACCTCGACCTCTACCAGATTCACTGGCCATCTGGTGCTTTTAATAGTGAGGTTGTGCCGATTGAAGAAACGATGAGCGCCTTGAACCAGTTAAAGGAGCAAGGCAAGATTCGGGCAATTGGCGTTTCTAATTTCTCCCGCACCCAGTTAGAAGAAGCCTCACAGTACGGACGCATTGATAGCTTACAGCCGCCCTACTCCCTGTTTTGGCGTCAAGTGGAAAAAGACGCCATGCCTTACTGCGTTGAGAACAATATCTCGATTCTTGCCTATTCTTCGCTGGCTCAAGGCTTGTTGACCGGCAAGTTTGAACGCGGTCATAAATTTGAGGAGGGGGATAACCGGGCTAAAAATAAGTTGTTCAACGGTGAGAACTACGAACGCGCACAGCAAGCCCTGGACAAGCTTCGCCCAATTGCGGAGCGTCATCAGTGTAGCTTGAGCCAGTTGTCTCTTGCTTGGTTAATTGCCCAACCGCAAACGCATGCCATCGCGGGCGCACGCAATCCTGAGCAAGCCTCTCAAAATGCCAAAGCAGCAGACGTTAAGCTGTCTGCTGATGAGCTACAAGAAATTGACGCGATAGGACGGCTTGTCACGAACCATTTAGACGAAAATCCGGTAATGTGGGATTGGAATTCGTGAAAATAATTATGCTAGGGTATTTATCGAGAATTGAATTCGGGTGTAGGGTTTGTTTTTGTCTGTTGGCAGGCATCTCACCGAATCAAAGTCTCCAAGCTATTTGATTGGTGGAAAGGTTTCATGTCAATTTACGTAGGTAATCTACCTTTTGCTGCATCTCAAGAAGATGTCAGCAGCATCTTTGCCGATTACGGAACGGTTA
>DATNQP010000310.1:0-6922 GCA_036703965.1 Leptolyngbyaceae cyanobacterium | reverse complement strand
AGTCTACAGCCATACACTTCTGCGAAACTTTCCCTGTTTGAAAACGCTCAAAGTTAAAGCTTATTCATTCGAGCCAATCGAGGAACAATACTTGAGCATCGAACAAAAGCGAGAACTCTGCCGATTTCTGGAAGAAGCGCTGTGCAATGTTGGCAAACATGCCAAAGGATTAACTCGTCTCAGTGCTACTGGTAAGCAAAATGAAGGCTGGTACACCCTGAGCATTAAAGATAATGGCGCTGGCATTCACTCGTGTTGTGAAGGGCGAGGAACGAAGCAGTGTTTAAATTTAGCGAGAAAATTAAGAGGAGAGTTTCAGCGAAAGTCTCTCCCAGAGAAAGGAACTCTATGTGAGTTAACGTGGCCTATTGCGGGGAAAAAGTGGAGCTTTGCTCAAATAGGACGTAAACTCAAAACCCAGATTGTGAAATGGTTTAGAGCTTACGCTGCATGGCACTGAGTTAAGGAGCAATATAGCGGTTCTCAAATAGATGAAATACAGCAACGGCAGTAAGTGAACCGATAGTGGAAGTCTTGGTGTACCTCAGTTATTCAAGAAACGCTATAGTTTTCATCTTCGGTCTACTGAATGTTAGGTTCCGAAGATTTTTTTGTTATCTACTAGACCAGAAGTGTTGAATTTGGAAACAAAACTTTGCACTAAATCAGACAAGCGTCTCTGGCAGCAGATCATAGCTCCAGTGGACAATCGAACATCGACGACTCAATTTCAGTTGCAGATACCGAAACTTATCTAGTAATTGATACCCATACAATTCGGAATTTCTATTAACTGCAAAATCAAATAAGCAATGAGTACCATGTAGATTTGGATGCTCACTCCGTATTCTGTCCGCTTTTTTCCGTCGCTTAAACTGTCTTTCAACACTTCTGCTACTAGACATCTCCAGAAAATAAGATTTAACACCGTGGTACAAGGGTTTCAGATTAATTATTGGATATGTTTATTGCAGAGTTCTGCAATGATAACTGTCTTGAAGAGCAACAAAACATACAAGCTTAAACAATTGATCATACACAAAATACTCTAGTTTCAGCCAATTTATCAATTTATCGTATTAATTAAGCAAACAGAACCGAGAGTTTAAACAAGGAGTTGGCTTTGAAGCCATTACTTTCTCTTAGTTGAACCCTACGAAATCACATGGCGCACTACTAAAGATTCTGTTTCAAAACGTTTTTGGTGAGTGTTCTAGAAGCATTGTGCAACACACCTAGAACATTTCCATAAAAGATATCTAATTACAAGTCGATTGAGCTGTATTTATAAGGTAAGTAGCAAATGTTATCCAATTCACGACCGTCAAGCTTTTCTCTCAGTACAACCTCCACTGAATTTACCCCTCTAGACCTACATATAGGAGCGCTCCCATCCTTTGGCAGTTCATCAGAGCTTACTGGCTCACTAGAGCGAGGTAGTAAACTCTTTAGAAGTAGTTCTATTGCTGTTCCCACTGTTTCACCAGACCCTGGCAACACGCTAGAAACTGCATATAATATTGGCACCCTCAGTGACACCCACACCTTCACGGATGCCGTCAGCAGCAGCAACACTAATGATTTCTACCGCTTCAGCCTGGACAGCACCAGCAACTTTAACCTGTCCCTCACAGGCTTAAGCAGTGATGCTGATGTGCGGCTGATTCAGGATGTCAACAGCAATGGGATTGTTGATGATGGCGATGAGATTGTGCGTTCAGCTCGGGGTGGCAGCAATGATGAATCAATAAACCACTCTTTGGCGGCGGGTACTTACTTTGCCCAGGTCTATCAGTACAGTGGCGATACCAGCTATACTTTGAGCCTGTCTGTTGATAACCCTAGCTTTACCAGCTTTAGCGTATTTGATGCTTCTAGTGATAACACTTCCAGTACTGTCTTTGAGGATGGAGCGATTCGCTTTAGCTACAACTTTGCCGATACAGCATGTTTGTCAGATGTGAGTTTGGAAGTATTGAGCGGCGGTAGTGTTGTCTCTACTCTAGGAACTTGGACTGGCTCTAGCCTATCTGACACCCTAATTAACCTAGCTGACTTTTCCAATCTAACTGGGGGTGATTATCAACTCCGTGCAGTTGCTCACACTAACGATGGTCAAGATTTCTTCTCGGATTCCCAACCTCTAACAGTTCTGTCTTGGGACGACAGCTATGGCACCTTTGCCGCTGACACGCTCAATTATTCAGGTGGACTGGATACAAGCGCAGTCATTCTAGGACGCGGTGGCACAGACACACTAGACCTCTTTGGCGTTTCCCAGTCTGATGTCACGAGCATTAATGGACTGAGCCTCAGTTCCTTCGATCCGTTATCTGGTTCAACCACCAATCAAGCAATTTTTGGAGGTACAGCCTTTGACTATCTAACCCTTTCTGATGGTCGAGAAATTTACTTCCAGGGCATCGAAAACCTGAGTTTCTCTGATGGCTCAACCTTGGAGTTAGCAGTTCATCCCGACGACACTTTCTTCGACGGCCAGTGGAATCTGCATGTATCTGATATACCTAGTGCATGGCGCTTTACCCAAGGAGCCAGTGATGTATTGTTGGCATCTTTGGATTTAGGTATCTTGACAGCAGCAGGAGCAAGGGGCGACATCGTTGACATTTCAACGGGTCGTTTGATTACCGATCCCAGTGACGATGACAACGAAGACGAGGACTCCATCTATTATGGGCATGGGCATAAGGCAATCAGCGTTATGGCTTCAACTGCTAACAATGACTCAGGAGTTGCTGGCATTAACTGGAACAGTGCTGTCTACGTGAATGACGTGTATAGCGGTGTCGATTTACAGCAAGCAATTACGGGCACAATCGAATATGCACGAGACAACAATCTGCGGGTTGTTTTCCAGGGTGGCATTCAGGGCGAGGGTTGGCTCACCAGTGGTGGCACACAAGCACAACTTGAGCAGTTGATTGAAGATAACTCTGATATTGCCATGTTTGCTGTTGCCGCAGGCAATGGGGGAATTGATATAGACGATGCTACTACCAACCCTGTTTTAAGCGGTGGTGTTGCTAGGCTGCAAACTACTTACGATAACGTGATGTCCGTGGGAGCGCTTAGGAACACAGGCACCGAGGAGGTAGATGGCTTGACAAACGCTTCCTCTGTAAATATCGCTAGGTACTCCAATCGCGGCGAGAGTTTGACGCTGATGGCAGCGACGGATTCCCCAGCGATGAACAAATTTGGCGACATGAACATCTTTACAGGAACCTCGGCTGCCAATCCCAACATGGCTGGAATTGCCTCACTGGTTTGGAGCGTTAACTCTGAACTAACTGGAGGAGAACTGCGTCAGATTCTCATCGATACGGCTATGGATTTAGGAACAGTGGGTGATGATAATACCTTTGGCAATGGGTTAGTGAATGCCGATGCTGCGATTCGTCGTGCCTCGGCACTAGCTGACAACTTTGATGTTGCGAACCTCTACTCTGGTGATTCATTGTTTGTGTAAGACTGTTTAGATACAGGTTAAGAGGGGTTAAGAAGCTTTCTAATCAGAAAAGAATTTGAACTCCTCTTGACCTCCTACTGGAACTGCTCTCTTCAAATGGCAGTCCTCTTCTCTATAGTTAAAGTAAATAAGAGGAATAACTGATGAGGTTGAGCGAATATGTAGGCACATTCTCCGCAATTACAATTGCTTTCGTGCCTACTATTACTAAAGGTGAGGCTAAAAACATGACTGGTTGTACCCCCAGTATTGAACCCGCAATTACTGTGACTGTCTCTGATGCTCAAAGAGGTACCCCCCTTAAAGCAACCATTATTGTGAAAGATGGTAACTTTCAAGATGAACTCAAACTTCGGGGAGTAACAGCAGCAGGGCAAATTATTTATGGTGGAGCGTTTGAACGTCCTGGTGTTTATACAGTAATAACATCAACAGACGGCTATGAAAGTTTTGTTATAGAGGAAGTCAAGGTAGATCAAGATGAATGTCATGTAATAACTCGTAATATTAGAGTTGTTTTAAAGCCAATTAATTAGTCGCACATAAATAAACCCAACTGGTAAAAAAGATTAAGAGCCTGAGCAATCACTACCGTAATTTTGGGAGCTACGAAACGAGAGCTTGACGTGTAAAAAAAATAAGAGCCAAGGCGATTGCTATGGAGAAGCCAAGGCTTTCTTAACTCTTCGATTTTCTCTAATAGAGAACTGGCAAAAGTTGTAACCTGGAAGCCAAGGTTGAATGCTGGTGTCACGGCTGATCTTTTGGCTGTAACAATCGATGTCTACCCATTCCCAACTACCAGCAGTACTCCTCAATTCAATCAAGTACAAAGCTCTAGTTTTTAGGGAATAGTTAAGAGAATTAACTGTACTGCGTTTAGCAAAAATCATTATACTAAAACAGCCTTAAGTCATCCGAAAATTACATTAACACTGATCGCCAGTAAGATTGCAGAGTTGTGCAATGAAAATATCTGTAAAGAGCAACAGGAATTACAAGCTTAAGTGATTAATTTGCCACAAACTACTCTAGCTTTATCCCACCTGTTTATTTCTCGTATTAACAAGTAAATCCAGATGGGAGTTTAAATAAATTCTCCAAACTCCACATTTATGTAACAACGATTTTGGAGAAAAAGAATATAACGAAGCAGTGTTTAAATTTAGCGAGAAAATTAAGAGGAGAGTTTCAGCGAAAGTCTTTCCCAGAGAAAGGAACTCTATGTGAGTTAACGTCACCGATTGCGAAAAAAAAGTGGAACTTTGCTCAAATAGGACGTAAACTCAAAACCCAGATTGTAAAATGGTTTAGAGCTTACGCTGCATGGCACTGAGTTAAGGCGCGATCGCTTTCATCTTCGGTCTACTGAATGTTAGGTTCCGAAGATTTTTTTTGTTTATTGCAGAGTTGTGCAATGACAACTGTTTTGAAGAGCAACAGGAAATACAAACTTAAGCAATTAACTTGGCACAAACTACTCTAGTTTCATCCCATCTATTTATTTATCGTAGAGGGTATCTATAAAAGAAAGATTAAGACAGAGAACAGATGGGACAAGAAAATGAGAAGCCTAAGAGAAGACCAGTTTATTAAAGTAAGAGGATGAGTCGCAAAGCCTATCCCACAGACCTAAGCGATGAGCAATGGCAGATAATTGAACCCCTGCTACCTGCGGCTAAATCGGCTACAGCTCAAGGTCGCAAGCGAACAGTGGACTTAAGAGAAGTCGTCAACGCTGTTCTTTACTGGAGCCGGAGTGGCTGTGCATGGGAACTGCTACCCCACGACTTTCCACCACCCAAGACAGTCTACAGTTATTTTCGCAAGTGGGATAAGCAAGGAGTGTGGCAAGGAATTCACGACAAGCTACGTCAGCAAGTGCGTTAACAAGCGGGTCGCGACGAGGAGCCAAGCGCTGGGATTATTGATAGCCAGTCGGTCAAAACCACAGATGTCGGTGGGGTAGAGCGAGGGTTTGACGGAGGTAAGAAAGTTAATGGTCGCAAGCGTCACATCCTTGTAGACACATTGGGATTAGTTCTAGTGGTGCTAGTCCACGCGGCAAATATAGCAGATGTAACAGCAGGACGGATGTTGGCACGCTCAATCAAGTTTGACCGTGCCAACGCTACAGCAAGTGTGGGCTGATCAAGGCTACCGAGGTGAGCGATTACAGCAAGTCGCTTGCGGCTGTGAACTTCAATTAGAGGTTGTTGAGCGTCATCAGAGCGGTTTTCAGGTGCAACCTCGACGCTGGGTGGTGGAGCGTACCTTTGCCTGGTTAGGACGGCAACGGCGATTAAGTAAGGATTACGAGCGGTTGCCACAGGTGAGTGAATCAGTTGTTTACATTGCTATGATTCCTCTGATGTTGAACCGCCTCACCATTTAACACTTTTTTTATAGATACCCTCTAGGCTAACCATCAAATTGGCAGTAATGATAAACGACATACCCCCACTCTTGTTTGTATCTTTTAATTTAAATCAACGTTTGCTCAACCAAGATTATGATTTCAATTCAGGGGTTATTGAACAAACGCATCAACATCAAACGAGTAACCAGTTGTGCCCTAAGCTTAGCGCTGATTGTAACTCCAGCAGCTCTAGCAGATTATGTACCTGGCGATCAAAAGCCCGTCCCTCCAGAAAGAATATCGGATGGAGGAACGACCAGAGGGTGTTCTGGAGGAGGTATGCCGTTAACTGTTCTTGCCTCTCGCAACTATGTTGGACGGACGATTTCTCAACATCCTACGTTCGCTTGGTTCGTCCCTGGTGACTCCGCCTCCAAGTCAATGCAATTCACGATTTACGAATGGGTTCCAGGCGGTAAAGCCAAAGAAGTTCGCAAGATGTCCTTGCAGAGTTCACTGGGGATTATGAAGTTATCCCCGTTTTCCGAGAACGAACAAGGCTTGCAACCAGGGAAAGAATATTCCTGGCAGGTTGTCATTCATTGTGACCCAGATAACCGATCAGGCGCTCTAGTCAGCGAGGCAAGTATTGAGGTTGTAGGAATGCCTGCCACTTTGCAAAGTAAATTAAACAAAGCAGTAAATAGCGCTGAGAAAGCTAATATCTATGCTCAGGCAGGTTTATGGTACAACGCGCTAGATGAAGCGCTCAAACTGGCGCAAGCATCGAAACTCGGGGAAGTGGGTTCAACTCTGTTAAACGATTTGGCTCAGTCGGAAGCACCACAAACCACACCAGAATTGCCGCCAGAAGAACGGGAAGCGATCGCAAAACAAATTCAAACCTTGAAGCAAATTGCACAGAGCGCACGCTAACCAACCTTACCCACCCTATAACCAGTTACCGATGAGGATAAAGGGTGCCCATTGGGCAGGATGAATCTTCTTGTTCTGATTAATCAACGCCTTCTGTGCTTCTTGGAGAGCTTCTGCTTTACTCATTGCTGATCGCA
>DATNQP010000309.1:0-10861 GCA_036703965.1 Leptolyngbyaceae cyanobacterium | reverse complement strand
TTATAGGTTATTCAATAAAGTTCATCCTTAGTGAAGATTCGCAAGCATTGAACAATAGTGAACAATATTTGTGCGGTTCGAGTTTCACTCTACTTCTGACACGAGGTCTACATCATGCGGATTGCTCAAGTTGCCCCTTTGTGGGAGCGAGTACCACCCCCAGCCTATGGAGGCATTGAACTGGTTGTGGGTTTACTCACAGATGAACTGGTTCGACGCGGACATGAAGTTACTCTTTTTGCCTCTGGTGATTCAATCAGTCTTGCCAAACTAGAGTCCGTTCACCCGCAAGCCTTGCGTCTCGATCCTACGATCAAGGAATACGGCATCTACGAAATGCTGCAAATGAGTAGGGTTTACGAGAAAGCTTCGGAGTTTGACATCATTCACTCCCATATGGGCTGTGCAGCTTTGCCCTACACCAAGCTAGTAAAAACGCCCACTGTGCATACGCTTCACGGCATTTTCACTCCTGACAACGAGAAAATGTTTACCCATGCTCGTAGTCAACCCTACGTAAGCATCTCCGACGCCCAGAGAGAGCCTAGATTAGATCTGAACTGTGTAGCTACGGTCTATAATGGCATCGACCTAAGCACCTACAAGTTCCACGAAAAGCCACAAGACCCCCCTTACCTAGCATTCCTAGGACGAATTTCTCCTGAAAAAGGGACTCACTTAGCCATAGAAATTGCCAAACGCTCTGGATGGCGTTTGAAGATGGCAGGTAAGGTAGATGTCGTCGATGTGAAGTATTTTGAGCAAGAAATCAAGCCCCTGATTGACGGCAAACAAATTGAATATTTGGGAGAGGCAAACCACGAGCAGAAGAATGAGTTAATAGGAGGGGCAGTCGCCACTCTCTTCCCGATTACCTGGCGCGAACCCTTTGGATTAGTGATGGTTGAATCCATGGCAGCAGGGACGCCCGTAATTGCAATGAACCTAGGTTCCACATCAGAAGTGATTGCCCACGGAAAGACAGGCTTCTTATGTCAAAGCGTTGATGAGTTTGTAGAGGCAATTGATAAAGCCGCTAAATTGAATCGCCACACTTGTCGAGAGCATGTAATGAACCACTTCAGCGTACAGCGAATGACAGATGGTTACGAAGCGGTTTATCAGCAAATCTTGGCGGAGCGTTTTGCACAAAATGGTCACATCCGGAGTTTGAGTCGAGTGTAGTAGTTACTTCCTTCCCGCCAGAAGAATATCGATAACTCTAGGGACTGGGGACTAGTGATTAGGGACTGGTGAAGAGAACTTGCAATAGATAATCTTAGAGCAGGAAGGGAGTAGGTGGAGCCAGAAGGTATCCACCTTTTTGCTCTAGACATAGTACCAACCCAATTAGCCGCCTGTGTTTCCATCTTAGGTGGCTGGAGTGTGAGGCTAACTGTTTTCCTACAAAAGCGATCGCATTCCTACAGAATTATTAATAAACTTGCTGCATAAGTCGCAAAAAAGCTAGAGATAGGTACTAGAGTACCGTAGATGCAAGGCTCTACTTTGATGCTGCAAGCAGAACAAGTCTTACAAGGACGTTATCAACTCCAACGGCAGCTTGGACAAAATCCAGGGCGGCAAACCTGGCTAGCGCAAGACGTTGAGGCATCACCAGCCGCATTGGTAATTGTCAAGTTGCTGGCGTTTAACCCTCAGATGCAGTGGGATGAATTCAAGCTATTTGAACGGGAAGCGCAAGTCCTCAAACAGCTAAACCATCCCCGGATTCCCGGCTATCGGGATTATTTTTCGATTGATAAAGAGGTGGGGGCAGGGTTGTGTTGGTTCGGATTGGTACAGCAATACATCCCTGGTGCTTCCGTGCGGCAGTTATTAAGCCATGGCAAACGCTTCACGGAAACTGAAGTCAGAAAACTGGCGACAGATGTTTTAGAAATTCTGACTTACCTGCATAACTTAAAGCCACCTGTACTGCATCGAGATATCAAGCCCAGTAATTTGATTTTGGGAGATGATGGGCAGGTGTATTTAGTGGATTTTGGGGCGGTACAAAACAGTGCCGCCGCTGAGGGCGTTACCTTTACCGTAGTGGGAACCACTGGCTATGCACCTTTAGAACAGTTTTGGGGGCGGGCTGTACCGGCATCTGACCTTTATGCCTTAGGGGCGACGTTAATTCATTTGTTGACGGGGACTGCGCCAGCTGATTTGCCGCAACGAGATTTACGGATTCAATTTCGCGATCGCATTTCTCTCAATCCCCAGTTCACCCAATGGATTGAAGCTCTTACTGCACCTGCGTTGGAACAACGCTTTACTAATGCCTCCGAGGCGCTTGAAGCCTTGCATACCAATCGTTACCCCAAAACTTTCATTGCAACTATTCCTAAGCCTGCGGGGAGTCAGGTTCGGCTTAAGAAATCGCCCACTCAGCTATCAATTAAAATTCCCAACCAGAAGCGATCGCTTTTAGACATCATCAAACTGGGGGCTAACTTGATACTGACGGCAGGCTCACTTCCTTTGATGCTATGGCTAGGCGTAGGGATTATTGCGCTAGTAATCGCTATGTTTACATCGCTTTTCCATAATAATAGTTTTGGTTTTTTTATGCTACTTTTTTTAATTCTTGTTCTCGCTTCATTATGGATAGCTACGAGCAAGGAATTTGGTAGAGTACAAGATAATATTGGCCAGACAATACGCAATCTTTTCGGATACTGTTACCTAAGATTTGATAGAGACTCCTTTGTCATTGAAAGAAAACTATTTGGCTGGAGCTACATCAGGAAGGTGAATCAGATATCAGATATAAAAAAGATTAAGCGAATCCCCTTTGCAGAACTAACTATTCAAACAAGAATGTTGAGCTATTCTTTTGCTCAGGAACTGACAGAATCTGAGCGCGAATGGCTATTTCAAGAAATACAAGACTGGCTTAATTGCAAGGATTAGTGCAGCTAGCCGGAGCTTTAGTGAGGAGATTGCCCCTACCATTAATGAACCGGCGCTCTAGGCATTCAGTCTAAATAAACAACCAACAACTAACAGCTAACAACCAAAAACCGAAAACTAATAACTAGCCATGCTTCAAGCTAAACAAGTCTTACAAAAACGTTATCAACTTCAACAACAACTAGGACAAAATGCGGGGCGTCAAACTTGGCTGGCGGAAGATGATGGTGAGTCGTCAGCCCAACCTGTAATTGTTAAGTTGTTGGCGTTTAACCCTCAGCTGCACTGGGATGAACTCAAGCTGTTTGAACGCGAAGCCCAAGTTCTGAACCATCTCGACCATCCCCGGATTCCCCAATATCGTAATTACTTTTCAATTGATCAGCAGATGGGTGAAGGTTTGCCGTGGTTTGGGTTAGTGCAGGAGTACATTCCCGGTGACTCCTTGCAACAGCTGTTGGATCAGGGTAAACGCTTTACACAAGAGGAAGCGAAAAAGATTGCGACAGGCGTCCTGGAGATTTTGATTTACCTGCATGAACTTAGTCCCCCGGTATTTCACCGCGATATCAAGCCCAGCAATCTGATTTTGGGCAAAGATGGACAGATTTATTTGGTTGACTTTGGTGCAGTTCAAGACCGAGCCACGGCAGAAGGAGTTACGTTTACTGTAGTGGGTACTAGTGGCTATGCTCCACCAGAACAGCTGTGGGGACGGGCAGTAGCAGCATCTGACCTTTATGCCTTAGGAGCGACATTAATTCATTTGTTAACGGGAACAGCACCAGCGGATTTGCCACAGCGCCAGATGCGTATTCAATTTAGCGATCGCTCTCGCCTCGATCCCCGTTTTAGCAACTGGTTAGAACAGCTCACCGAACCAGCCGCAGAACGACGATTTCATTCGGCTCGTCAGGCTCTGGAGGCTCTGCTAGTTAGTCAAAACCCTAACTCTTCTAACAGAAAAGTGGGTCAGTCCGCTAGCCGTTCAGTTCGTTATGGTCGTTTAGCAGGCTTGACGTTGCTCCAACTGTCTCTTATTGGTGTTGCTGGCTTAATTATTTTGCAAAATTTTCTCGGTAGTTCGACTGTACAGCCAATCAAAGTCAAGCCAGCGGACTCTGGCACAACAGAGGTAGGGAGGTGACAAAAGCGTAGTTCTAGCTAGATTAGAGGAATGAGCCACTAAGAAATCTAAGAGCAAGATGCTGCAAGCCGAACAGGTCTTACACGAGCGTTACCAACTCAAGCGTAAGCTGGGACAGAATGCAGGGCGTCAAACCTGGCTAGCTGAGGATATGGGAGTGTCACCTGCCCAACCAGTGGTTGTCAAACTGCTGGCTTTTGGGGGTGAGGTACAGTGGGACGATTTGAAACTATTTGAGCGAGAAGCGCAGATACTTAAACAGCTAGATCATGCCCGGATTCCCAAGTATCGAGATTATTTTCACATTGATGAGCGATCGCTTTGGTTCGGCTTGGTGCAGGAGTATATCCCTGGTGCATCGCTGAGGGAACAACTGAATCAGGGCAAGCGATTCACCGCCAAGCAAGTTCGTAAAATCGCTGTGGATGTTCTGAAAATTCTAGAGTTTCTCCATCAGCTGAACCCCACCGTACTGCATCGTGACATTAAGCCCAGTAACTTAATCTGGGGCGAGGATGAGCAGATTTATTTAGTGGATTTCGGAGCAGTCCAGGATCGAGCGGCGAAAGAAGGAGCGACGTTTACAGTCGTGGGAACCTATGGGTATGCACCAATGGAACAGTTTGGCGGTAGAGCCGTTCCCGCCTCCGACCTTTATGCTTTAGGTGCAACGTTGATTCATTTGCTCACTGGCACTGCGCCTGCTGACTTGCCTTCTCGGAATTTACGAATCTGTTTTACAGACCGGGTGAGCCTCAGTCCTAACATAGAGAAATGGATTGAGAAGCTAACAGAACCAGCACCAGAGCAACGTTTCAAGAGTGCTTCCGAGGCACTCGCGGCTCTAAAATCAGGCATGGTTTCGACAGAGCCAAAAGATGTTCTGGTGGAGCGCTTCTACGGGCATCCAATTGCACCAATTAATAATTCTGGGCATGGCAATATATTTGATGCCTCAGTGCCAGTACCTGATGAAATCAAGGGTTGGAATTGGGGAGCTTTCTTGATGCCCTGGCTGTGGCCGTTCTCGAATCACGTCTGGATAGGGCTTTTAGCCTTCGTACCTCACATTGGATGGTTAATGGCGATCGCATTGGTATTGGGTTCCAAAGGCAATGAATGGGCCTGGAAAAGCCGGAGGTGGCGGAGTATTGAACACTTCAAAGCCCATCAAAGAGGTTGGGCGATCGCAGGGGTTCTCGTTGGGATACCTTTCTCTTTGATGCTTTGGTGTCTGGCATTTGCCATTATTAGCGCGTTTTGAAATAAGTCCTACGAGAAGTCCCTAACTTTGGGGGTTGGCAAGCGAGAAGCCCCGGCGTCTGGGTTGTGTATTCGACAACTGTACTTGGAAGCTCACCTGGTCGGTCATTTCTCCCGCTCTCACTTGCAATGTCCACTGACCAGGACTTAAGGTCCAGAAGAGAGAATTGGATGACTGCGTCGCCAGCTTTTGACCATTCAACCACCACTCTACGGGTTCATCCTCTTCCGCAGCTAGTTTAAACTCCAGCTGTGGCGCTTGCACCTTCGAGTGACCCGATGCAGCTGGGTAAGTTAAGAAAACATCGCCGTTGCGAGGTGACAAAATTTTGAAACCGCTAGAGGCAAAGGTTGGGGATTGGTGCTTTCCTAGCCATTCGTCGTACTCAGGAGGCAAGTCGAGGCGTTGGGGCTGACTATCAGTTCCTTGAGCGTCTACTGGATAGAACGTATCTAAATGGCGTTCGTAATCACTAAGGTCTTCTGGGTAAAAATATTCCTGTACCACTGAGGGACAAGCGGAGGTAGGTCGCAATCCAGAAAGAGCACATACAGGTCGTTGCACAAGACCTTCTGGAGGGGCAAAGGCTTGTGGTTCAGAGGAAGAGTGCAGGTGTAACATAATCCGATTCCATAGAGGTGCAGCACCTGTAACCCCAGAAACCTGCCGCATTGGATCACCGTTGAAATTGCCTACCCAAGTGGCTACGGTATAGTCTGTTGTAAATCCGACTGTCCAGGTATCCCGGAAATCGGAGGACGTGCCAGTTTTAACGGCAGCGGGGAAGGGTAAAGCCAGCACAGAGTCTACACCAAATGCGGTAGCACGGGCGTGGGGGTCGCTCAACATATCAGTAATTAGCCCCCAGGTTGAGGAGGAGATGGGGTGATGGGGTGATGGGGTGATGGGGAGAGATTGACTATTAACCGCTGACAATTGACTGAATTTTCCCAGTCTTGCCATCGTCAGGTAAGCCCTAGCTAACTCCCATAAACTGACTTCGCCGCTACCCAAAGTTAATCCCAACCCATAATACTCAGGGGACTGGTTTAAATGCTCAAATCCTAATTGATGGAGACGAGCTAAAAAAGTTGGCACACCTACCTGTTCCAACACCCGCACGGCTGGAACATTCAGGGAATTTGCCAACGCCACGCGCAGCCGCACGGGTCCAAGAAAGGTTTCGTTGTAATCTGTAGGACTGTAGAGCTTTGCGCCAGGAATTGGGTAAACTGTTGGCACATCAGCCAAGATGGAGTTAGGGCGAAGGGTACGGTTTTCTAAGGCTAATTGATATAGAAAAGGCTTGAGGGTGCTACCTGGTTGACGTAGTGCTTGGACTCCATCGTTGCGACCTAGTTGCACTTCATCAAAGTAATCGGGTGAGCCGACATAGGCTAAAACTTCCCCACTGTGATTGTCAATTACCAGAGCCGCTGCTTGATGAACATTGTTTGGGGCGAGGGTGCGAATGATCTGCTGGACTTGCGCTTCGACAAACTGCTGCAAGGGACGATCTAGGGTAGTTTGGATTGAGGATGGATGCGAGTGTAAGGGCAGTTGACTCGCTAGCCAGAAGAGAAAGTGAGGGGCGGCAATAATCCCCTGTTGTCGAGGTTGAAGCGATAGTTCTTCCGCATAGGCTCGGTCTGCCTGGGGGCGGTTGATGTAGCCGTCCTGTACCATGCGATTAAGGACATATGCCTGCCGCGATTTCAGGCGTTTCCAGTGGTCGTAGGGATTGAAGTAAGTGGGATTATTGGGAAGGGCAGCAAGAAGGCTGGCTTGGGCAAGGTTGAGTTCAGCCGCTGGGGTGGCGAAATAGCTACGAGCGGCGGCTTCTACACCATAGATATTACCTCCCATTGGTAGGCGATTGATGTAGGCAAAGAGGATTTCCGACTTGTTCATGCCAGCAGCAATGCGCCAGGATAGCCAAATCTCACGGACTTTACCCAGCACAGTGCGGGGAACGGGGTCTAACATCCGCGCTAGCTGCATCGTAATGGTGGAAGCACCTGAGACAATTCGTTTGGCGTGAACAGCTTCTTTGACCGATCGCGCGATCGCTTTTAAATCCAGCGCCCCATGATGATAGAATTCCCCATCCTCTGCGGCTAAAAGGGCGTTGATAAATTGGGGAGAAACCTGATTCAGGGGTACAACAGCCGTATGCTCTTGGTCACGAGTCAGCAATGTTCCTAAGGGGAGTCCATTGCGATCGCTAAATTCCATCGCTACTCCGTCTTGAACCAGGTCTTTAGCATGGATCGGAGCGAAATAAGGAAGCGATCGCACGGTTAGACAAAACAGTACCAAAGCTAGAGTTATTTTCCAGAATTGCTGACTTCTACGGCTCATCCTGCGCCAAAGTCTCTGTTCGATTTGGATAAGCCACTGCCTCACTTGTTGCATAATTAATCCCTCAGTCAACGAATATCTGATCTATTTTGGCTATGTGCCTAGACCTAAATCAGGACGTTGTACACGAGACGATAAATTTTTTGAAATGGGCTTTTTGCCCTAACTGCGAAACTAGAAGCAGAGATTCGGGACAATCTAAAGGGTTGGGGGATGGCGAGGAATGCTGAATTCTGATTGGGAAACTGTTTGTTTAGGTGAGTGTGGGCAATGCTTATCTATGGAACCCTTGTAGTCCTTTACTTAAAGCTTTCGAGTACATTGCTCATCCAATTTCGATAAAGATATACAAAAGCGTCTCAACTCTAGGTGCAGTAAAAAGTGGCTCTTAATACTCAGAAAGAAGACTTTAGCTATGCTTATGTATATGCTGTCGCTGCTGCTGCTGGTTACTCCCTCCACTCAGCCACGCGACTGTTAGATGATAGCGGCATTGATGCCACAATCACCGTACCCGGAACCATCGGCTCAAAACGTCTACCTCGATTTGACGTACAGATTAAATGTACCTCCCAAGATGTCCTTAAAGAACAATCCATCAAATACAGACTAACCGCTAAAAACTATGAAGAATTAAGCTGTGATGATCCTTTTGTTCCTCAACTCCTAATTGTCGTTTTGGTGCCTGACAACGTCAATGAATGGTTATTCCAGTCTGAAGAATCTCTCTGTCTCAAACGATGTGGTTACTGGCTGTCCCTGCGCGGACAACCTCAACTTGCCAATCAATTAACCATCACCGTTGACATTCCACGCCAAAATATATTTAATGTGGACGCTCTGAAAATCATTATGCAACGAATTGCAGCAGGAGAATCCCTATGAGAGCCGTGGTACAGGATTTAGATGTTCTTAGAGAAATACAACCCTCGCGGGTTGAAGCTTACTTAAAAGCTCATAACTGGCATCAGCAAGAACAAATGGCGGATAAAGCCTCAATTTGGACTCAAGCAACCTCGCAGGGAGAAGACTTTGAAATATTACTCCCTTTAAAACCTGAAATTATGGACTTTGCTCGCCGAATGAGCGAAGTTTTAGAAACCTTATCCCTTGCAGAAAATCGCTCTCAAATCGATATATTAAGCGAACTGATCACCCAGGCAATAAATATTACCATTCAGGGTGTGGTGATGCAAATTCACACGCCTAATGCCGACCAATTAAGCGGAGAGATAACATTACTGGGTGTAGTTGGGGATAAACTGCGTAAAATTCAGACTGAGCTATTCAACCATAACTATATCCTCGCTATCAAAGCCTATCAAGAACGGTTTCCTATATCCTGTACCGGAGACTTAATCAAAGAAAATAACGTCTTTATTATGAAAAATCCCCGTAACTTCACCCTAGATGCAGCATGGCAAAACTAAACGAAGACAAAATCCTGATAATTAAAGGAGTTCAGGAGTTCAGGAGGCAAGCCATATGGCTTCTTCTACCCAGAAATTCATGAATATATATTCTGAACTTCTGTAACTCCTGTATTCTTTCTTCTTTCTTAACTTAGTGACCTTTATTTATAACCGCCTACTTACTGTAAAGCGGCTGTTGCGGAAGTATGGCTATCGACCGGACAAGCAGGAGACGGCAACAGTAACGGTGTTGCAACAGGAAGAACGGCTGTGCAAGGACTGGGCAGCGTGAGCAAGCAACTGTAACAAATACCAAATATGAAGATTTCAGCCTTCAACAATTAAACTCCCCGGAAAGCTGACGGGTTGAGATGTAGAAACTTCCTTATTCAGTTGGCGTCAGCTAGTGAATTACCTGTGGGGGGAGAAATCATGCAATACCTAAGCATGAGCGTTAGAGGTTTGATTCGTTTCCTGCTTGTCCTAATCGTTGTCCTAGGGATGACTGGGTGTGGTGTGGCTAATATCTTCTCAGGAAATGAGCCACTTCCAGCCGTTTCCCCTTTACCTCCCCTGCAACTCCCAGACTGGATTGAGCAGATTAGTCCGATTGGGGAAGCTAAGACACTCAACCAAATCCGCATTCGGTTTAAAGAGGCTCTGATTCCGGTTGAGAGCCTTGATAGTCCTGAACAGCAGCAACTCTTGCAGAAATTTGAGATGCTGCCGCCTTTGCCAGGTAAATTTCGCTTTTTGACCCCACGCATGGTGGGATTTCAAGCGGATAAGGCATTGCCGAAAGCAACGCGAGTCAGAGTTACCCTCAAAACGGGTTTAGCGGATTTGAAAAATCACCGTCTCAATCAGGATTTGGCTTGGACGTTTAATACTGAATCAATCAAGCTGACTAATTTGCCAGGAACTTCTTTACCCGGTAGTAATGAGAGTGGAAATCCTAATCCTGAACCCATTGGCTTAAACCCAACCCTAAAATTTACCTCGAATGTGGAACTGGATTTGGCTTCAGTGCAGGAGCATTTGCAGCTAATTCCGCAGGGGAAGAAAAAGGCTGTGCGCCTCAAGGTGGAACTAGAAAAAGAGGAGAAAGCCTCTGAAAATGAGCAGCCACAGCAGAAATTTGACCCATCAGCGCGTAAATGGCTCTATACCCTAATCCCCCAGCAGACTCTCGAAAAAGCGACTCGTTACCGCTTGGCATTTTCTCCTGGTTTACGTCCGGCTCAGGGTAATCTCCCCAGTGAGATGCCATTTGTCAGTCAGGTGGCAACCTATTCACCGTTGGCATTTCAAGGCATCCAATTTTATGGACAGGCGGATGCAGGGGGAGCCTACGGACGCTTTGTGAAAGGAAGCCCCCAGTTAAAATTTAATAATGCGATCGCATCTGATTCAGCGGTTGAGAACATTACAATTAATCCTGCGCCCCCTAAACAGGCTCCTCGACTGATTCAAGCTAATGATGGGGACAGCATTGTTAGTCTTAACCCTTGGGCTTTAGCACCGACAACCACCTATACGATGACTCTCGGTGCCAACCTCAAGGACAAGTTTGGACAAACGTTGGGTAAACCTGTCACGGTGAAGTACGAAACTGGGGATGTCGCTGGAGACATCTGGACACCCGACGGTTTCAATATTTTTCCCGCCGGTAATGACTTACAGCTGAATATTTCCACAGTCAATCTGCCGGAATCGAACTACAAGGCAGCTTATCGCGTCGTGCAGCCGACGGAT
>DATNQP010000308.1:0-13364 GCA_036703965.1 Leptolyngbyaceae cyanobacterium | reverse complement strand
ACTAGACAACCCTGATAACATCGTTATCGCTTCCAATGGGGAATTGTTCCTCTGTGAAGATGGAGACGGTACAGATTACATTGTTGGGGTGACGGCTACAGGTACTCTCTACAAGTTTGCAAAGAACGCACTGAATACGTCTGAGTTTGCTGGTGTTTGCTTCTCACCAGACGGTCAGACGATGTTCGTAAATATGCAAACCCCTGGGATCACATTGGCAATTTGGGGACCCTGGTAGGAGATATGGGCTAGGGAATAGGGAATAGGGAAAACTGCTGGTCGTTCTTCTTTTAAGCTTTTAGAACCCACTTTTCACTCACTACTCCCTATTCCCCATCAACAGCGACTTGATGCCAATTAGAGGCATGACAGTTGAGGCTGGATGAGCTTTTAGAAGTGGTACGAGTGTCTCCTCCTGTCGGTTAATTGCGGGTTTCAGGGATTAAGAACGTCCTAACGCCGAAGCTGTTGCTATAACTGGCAATTATGACCCCTCTCCAGCTTTCGCTTCTCGAAAACAACATCAGCAAAGGCTCTATACTCTGGAATTTCAAGTACGCTCCTTTGATTATGCTTGTTGAGTTTTGTCAGTCAACCAGGGTTCAACGTGTGGTTCTGACCCTTAAACATAGCTTTACGAAGCCTTTATCAAGACTTGTGAAAGTATTCCTATATTCACTTAAGGTCACTTATTTAGGATATTTTGCAGAAGTAGCTAATACAGAACTGTAGCAGGGGTAACGTAAAGTCTCCTCAGAGACACCAAAGCCCGCATTACCTGATTTTCACCAAGCCATAAATTTTTGTTGCCAAAAGCTGCTAGAGGGAAAGGGTAACAAACCTGACGGCAGATGACGCTTGCCTTGGAGCGCTAATTAGTCCTGCTGTTGCCAGCCCAGCGCCGAATTCGCGCAGTCCTTGGCACGGCATTCGTTTGTCTGTTTCCAAAGCTTGCTGAAACCTTATAGCAGATGAGCGCTCGCAATTAGGAAATCTTTTCTCTTCAAAAAGCGCAAGCGTTGCATCCCGCTCTTGGTTATCGCCTCCGCTCAACACAATTATTAAACCTTTATTGTTCCAGGAACTCACATGCCAGAAGTAGATTCGATTCGCTTTGCAACATTCAACGCCTCACTCAATCGCAACAGCAAGGGTCAACTGATTACAGACCTATCCACTCCCAATAACACTCAGGCTAGGACAGTTGCCGAGATTATCCAACGCAATAATCCGGATGTCTTGCTCGTCAATGAGTTTGACTTCGATGCAGGTGGTGAGGCAGCCCAACTCTTCCAGGACAACTATCTCTCTGTAAGTCAGAATGGCGCAAACCCTATTGAATATCCCTACTTCTACGTCGCTCCCTCAAATACAGGAATTGCATCGGGATTTGACTTGAACAACAATGGCACAGTTGTAACTACGCCCGGAGCGCCTGGATATGGAGACGATGCCTTGGGGTTTGGCAGTTTCCCCGGTCAGTATGGCATGGTCATCTACTCCAAGTATCCAATTGATACCGAGAACATTCGCACCTTCCAAAACTTCCTGTGGCAGGATATGCCTGGTGCCCTACTGCCCGATAATCCAAATACACCAGAAGCCAATGACTGGTACTCTCCTGAAGAACTAGAAGTCTTTCGCCTTTCCTCCAAAAGCCACTGGGATATTCCCATTGAGGTCAACGGCGAAACCATCCACGTTCTGGCAAGCCACCCAACGCCGCCGACCTTTGATGGACCCGAAGACCGCAACGGCACGCGCAACCACGATGAGATTCGCTTCTGGTCAGACTATATCACCCCCGGTGAAGGCAGCTACATCTACGATGATGCGGGTGATTATGGTGGACTCGCACCTGGGTCAAGCTTTGTGATTATGGGCGACCAGAATGCTGACCCGAACGATGGAGACAGCGTTAATAATGCCATCCTGCAACTGCTCGATAATCCTCTAATCAACACCAGCATCACCCCAAGCAGCGAGGGAGGTTCAGAACAGGCAGCGTTGCAGGGAGGTGCCAACACCACTCACATTACTGACCCAGCTTTTGATACGGCAGACTTTGCCGATGGCACTCCGGGAAATCTGCGAGTCGATTACGTTTTGCCCTCACAAAACCTGGAGATTACCGACGCGGCAGTGTTCTGGCCGGAAAGTACAGAACCCCAGTTCCCCTTAGTTGGCACGTTCAACCCCAATATCCCTGGCGGCTTCCCCAGTTCCGACCATCGCTTGGTACGGGTCGATGTCACGCTTGAGGCTTCTACTTCCGATTTCAACCGCCAGACTGTTAGTGATGTGGAATTTCTCGGAGAAGTCACCTTCCCAACGGGGTTTACCTTTGAGGGTACTCAGGTAGGCGGTTTATCGGGCATTGCTTACGATCGCTTCAACAATGTCTTCTACAGCATCTCAGATGACCGGAGCCAGTTTAATCCGGCGCGGTTCTACACCCTCAACATCGATCTGAGTGACGGTAGCCTGGACGATGGGGATGTCACCTTTGAAGACGTGACCACCATCACGGATGAAAACGGTCAGGCATTTGCGCCAAACAGCCTTGACCCAGAGGGCATTGCTTTCACGGAGCGCGGGACGTTGTTTATCTCCTCGGAAGGGGAAAGAACTACCACTCGGTTGATCGACCCCTTTATTAACGAGTTCTCGCTCCAAGGGCAGCAGTTCAACGAGTTGCCCGTGCCGGATAAGTTCAACCCGTCAGGGATAGGGGCTAACGACCCTGGTATCCGTAATAATCTGGCGTTTGAAAGTCTGACAATTAGCCCCGATCAACGCTTTCTGTTTACTGCAACAGAGAATGCTCTAGTGCAAGATGGCCCTGCGGCAACGCTGACCAACAGCAGTCCGTCCCGAATCTTGCAATACGACTTGCAAACTGGGGAAGCGGTTGGTGAATTCTTGTACATCACTGACCCCGTTGCCGATGCGCCCAATCCGGCTGGTGGCTTAAATACCAATGGTTTAGTTGAGTTACTAGCTCTGGATAATAATGGTACGTTCCTTAGTTTAGAGCGATCATTCTCCACTGGCGTAGGCAACAGCGTCAAGCTTTACCAGACGAGTATTTTGGGAGCGACAGATATCAGCGACCTGGATAGCGTGAACGCAGCCGAAGTCGATGCAGTCGCCCAGAAGCGCTTGCTGCTTGACTTCACCGATTTGGGAATAACACTGGATAATCTTGAGGGTCTCGCCCTTGCCCCGACATTGGAAGATGGTCGGCAATCCCTGATTGTTGTTGCTGACAATAATTTCAGTAGCACTCAATTTACCCAAGTCTTAAGCTTTGCACTGGATATTGATACGATCGCTGGAGCTGAACCCATCGTTGGGGGTGATGCAAACGACAACCTTTATGGAGATAACGCAAACGACACAATCCAGGGTCGTGGCGGTAATGACAAAATCTTCGGTGCTGAGGGTGTAAACACACTCTTTGGTGACAGTGGTGACGACTTGATCTACGGTGGTTCGCAAGCTGATACTGTTACTGGCGGGACGGGTAATGACACCATCTACACCAGTGAGGGCAACAATACTGTATTCGGTAGCGCTGGTGACGACATCATCTACTCTGGCTCTGGCAGCGATGAAATCAATGGTGGCACTGGCAATGACACGATTTGGCTAGGGGGTGGCCAGGACACGATTGTTCTGGCAAGGGGTAATGGCGTTGATACGATCAACAACGTCCAACTTGGTCAGACTCAAATTGGTCTATCGGGTGGCTTGACCTTTAACGATTTATCGCTCACTCAAGCTGATGGTGCTACTCTCATCAGTGCAGGTAATGAACTTTTAGCTTCTTTGAGTTGGGTGCAAGTCAGTAGCCTTAGGGCTAGTAACTTCGTCACTGTTTAGTGCGCTCTCAAGAACTAGATGAGGCATATTGTTTAAACTTTACCCAAAGAAATGTATAGAACCTATTTGACATCTTAAGAAGTGGCTGAAAGCCTCTTAATCATTAACCTGATGAAGCAAAGGTTGATTTTGGTCGTGGCATTGGCTAAGGTTCGCTCAAAGTTCTTCACCAGAATCTTACAGCGCTCCATCCAAGCATTCGACCGCTCAATTACCCACCGAGCAACTGCCGGAACAAATCCAGATTTTCCCTGGGCTGCCTTCTCTTGTTTTGAGGGTTTTGTCGAACGTTCAAACCTGATTTTCGTCATAATCTGTGGATAAATTCGCTCTAACTCCTGAGTCAAATAGTCCAGATGATAACCGTGGTCTAGCAAGATGGTAATCTTCGGAATATTGACAGGTTTTGACCGAAAATAGTCGATGTTGTCAGACAGCATCTCAACGAGTCCCCGATCATCAGAGACATTGGCAGGGGTACAGTGGGTAAAAAAGGGAAAACCAAGGGTATCAATAGCGAGATGCCTTTTGATTCCGTTGGTCGCTTTGTAAAAACAGTAGCCTTTCGAGTCCACACTAGCGTTACAGGTATTTTTCACCGCTTGGGAGTCGATGATGATTAAGGTTGTCCACTTCCTTTTTTTTTGACCTGCTGACGAACCTGTCCATGCAAGACGCTCATCAGTTGCTCGAACACCCCTGCGGCTCTCCACTGTTTGTAGTGCCAGTAGACTGTTGAGTAGGGTGGCAAGTCTTTGGGCAAATCACACCAGTTACAGCCATTTTTCAGTTGATAGAGGATGCCATTGAAGATTTCCCGCTTTGTCCACTTAGACGGGCGAGTCGGCTTCTTCGTGGGTAATATCCGGAGCAACAGGGGTTCAAGGATTTCCCATTCTTCATCGGTGAGGTCGCTGGAATACGGCATCGGAGCGGGTGAGACGGCTTTGAGTACCTTAATTTAGGCTCCGTAAGATGTCAAATGGGTTCTATATCAGGAGCGGTGGGAGTGAGACTGATTCAATTGAGAAAGCTGTGCTGACCAAATCCCCGATTGATGCCTTATCTAAAGCCGTGCTAGACCAGCCTCACAAGAGAAGAACACTTTATCTAGCCGCTGATAGCGCCCGGAGTTTACCTCTGAACTTCCTCTTGAATATGCCCACAGTTGTCGCCGCTTATGACAATGACAAAAGATGCAGCTTGGGTGCGTCCAGAAAGTTTGGAGGCGATCGCATCGTTTCAGTCCCGTAGACCGGGATTCAAGGTTTGCGACTCGGCAGCTTGATAAGCCTACTGTGACGAGATTCCAGGCTCCATTTTGGCAAACCTCTTTTGAAGCGTCAAATTTGGCATCCAGAAAACCATCACAGAGTATTTTTTAGAGACAAAGGAAATTAGAAAATATTGATTTTTCAAGGTTGTGGAGACTTTGGCAAACCCCCCAGGGTTTTCGCCCTCGCTTAGGTTTGCCAAAATCTGCTTGCTCTCAATCATAAAATAATTGCTTTGTCTTGGCGAGGCTTCTCTGAGCCATAAGTGAGCGTTCGCTTCAGTGAACTCGCATCGAGGACATAAATTCGTACCGAATCCTCATCCGCCTTAATCAGCTTTTCTAGCTGAATTTGCAACTTCGCAAACTGCATCGAACTCAAAAAGCATTCAAACTCACTATACTGAGTCCACTTACCATACCCAGAAAGCATCTTGTGAAGTCTGGTGCGGCGTTTGTTTGCCTGCTTTGTATCAGGCAAATCGTAGATGATGAGGTAGAAGAGGCTAGTCACAAGGCTTAACGAAGAATCAGGGGTTTGTAGGGAATGTTTTCTTGGAGGTGTCGGCTCAGGAGCCTTGCTTGTAGCTCGATCGCTCGTCGATAAGTACAACGATAGCCAAACACTGGATGCTTGAACTCATCGTTCATCTTGCGATCAAATGCTTGCAGAAAACCTTTGCGGGCATCATTGGCAAGGTTAAATGCGCCCAGACTTTCGGCAAAGTCTTTGGCTTTAATCTGTCGATTGTTCAGTACTGACAGCACCAGGTTATCCGCTACCAAAGGGCGAAACTCCTCCATCAAATCCAGCACCATCGATGGCTGACCGCGACTGACTTCATGCAAATAGCCAATATAGGGATCGAGACCTGCTAAGTGAACGGCAGTTGTCACTTGCGATCGCAGCAGCCCGTAGGCAAAGCTCAACAAGGAATTAACCGGATCGGGTGGTGGACGATGCCGTCCGGTAAAGCCCCAATCGCTGCCGAGAATTTTAGGAAAACAGGCAAAGTATTCCCGCGCTGCCAAACCTTCGATGCCCCGGACTTGATCTAAAGTTGTCTGCTCCTCCACCAGCTTTTTGCGAAGCTTAAGTGGATTTTCCGTCTGGCAATGCCGATAGAGAACAGCATATTGATTATGAATTTTGGCAGTAACAATCGCCTTCACCAGTTCCAGTCGTCGGGCTGCATCATGATAGAGTGCATACTGTGCTAGTCGCAGCGCCCCGTTGCGCGAATGACCAGGCAATGCACTGCCTAGATACTTGCCAAAACTAGACAGGTAGTGGATCGGCATTCCCAATTCCAAGGCATAGACAAAGGCATCACCCGTTACCTGTGGATTGCCCATTAAAACGACTTGTTCGACCGTTTGCGCTGGGATTGCCTGTTTCTTCCAGGAACCATCTTCTTGCTTTAGAGAAACCGTAAATGCTTCGTAAGACTTATTGAGCACCGCATCGGGTTGGAGCACGTAAAGAACTGACACTTCACACCTCACAGCGTAGTTGTTTGACTTCAAACGGCAGGCAAATGCTGGTTAAACTGCAAGCCTGACACTTTTTACGATGGTCAATGGGAGCAGGTATGGATTGGGAGGATGCTTGTCGCGCAGCCGCGATCGCTAACGAGGTCAATTCCCGTAGTTGGGACGTAAAAGGCACCCTCTGTCGCCGTCGGTTGGCATGGTAGAAAATCTCACCGTGGGAAACTACCCTCCCAGTTCGTTCTTCCAGGCATAGTCCTGCTGCACACAATTGAAAGTGATCGCTCAGATGGTTACCCATGCGCCCTTTCTTGTACTCGATTGGGATCAGTTGCCCATCTCGTTCTTCCACCGCGTCAATAATGCCGTTGACAAAGAGGCGATCGCTCCACACCCACTGATGCCGATGAAGCCGGGTATCGCCTTCTTGGACAATGCCTTCCTCATCAATATTGCGATGCAAATAGCGACCCAGGATGATGTACTCGTTGTCTTCCATCTCACCCAGCACATATTCTAGGTAGAAGCGGCGCGGGCAGTATTCCCAAGCATTCAGATAGGCAAGCGGTAAATAATTTTCCATGATGTTAGGCGGTAGGGAGTAAACGTCTAACCATACCCATACCCATTGGAGTTTTTCTGCCAACCCCAGCGTAAAGGGCAAACTCTGCCAGGGCATTAATTTGTTTAATGGTTAACGGATCGACATTCCCCAAGATCTGGAATGTGACTTTGCCAACACAGCCGATTAGTTTACTGCGGCTATCTACGACAATCTCTGTTTGAATATCAAAGTAACTGGGATAGATTGGCTCGATCAGTGTTTTCGGGAATGGGATATTGCTGTATTGATTCCATCGCTTAAGCAAACTTTGAAATACGAATTCTCGCGTCGGCATTGCACAGTCATACTGAGTCACTCGAAATGTAGTCGGCGTACAGAAAACAAAGTGAATTTGACAATTTATATCAGATGCCCGTTCATAGATTTGAGCATAGGTCGAAAAGTTTGCCCAAGGCTGGGTTAGCTGCGGAGTCCCCAATACACTTACAACCTGCAAATCAGCAGACCCCAAATGCCAGGGTTGATTAGGATTTAAGCTCAGCTATAGGTGCATTAACTTTCCAAATAGGGCATCGTCTAATAGCGAAACGTGCCACCAGCAGGGAGTACCGGCAGTAATCGGGCGCTCGTACTGGAATTGCAGTGTATTTCCTCTTATTCCCTTGCTTTCAAACTGCAACGGACTTAAGACAAATGCCTTTTCTGATGACTGCTGATGGAGTGTGTTTGCCAACTGTGCATCAACTGAATGCACCAGATCGAGGAACAGTGCATGAAGATGGCGACCGCTCAAGTTACTTTTGGGGATGGGCGATTGAGGCAGTAGGTTGAGAACAAGACTGTAGGGCATCGTTCTTAATCCAATACAGTTAGCGATAAGTGGTTTGTAGTAAGCACTAAAGTGCTTTGATGCTACCTAGAATGCACTTTAGTGCCTTCTAGAAACTTACTCAGTGAACTATATTTGTTCCTAATTCAGAGACTTGACATATGAGATAATTGCTTTACGGTCGCCCTGCTCATACTTCAGCTTGACCTCAGCGCCATCGACCCATTTGGCTGAAAAAATCCTAGGCAGTTCTACAAAGCCAAGTTCGGCTGCTTCTTTGCTGTATGGATACTCTGGTAAAGTTCTATCCAAAATGCATTCATTTGCAGCAGGGTAAATCTTGATAAGAATATCCTTTCGGTAAGCCGAACCCCATCCAAGCGGATGATTATACCATCTTGTGTTTTCTTTGTCGTACCTTCTTTCAAAGGCACAAGTGTAGGCATAGAAAGTTCCATTTTTGTCAGCCAGTCGAGCAATCGGCACAGAAATGCTGTGATAATCTTTATCAGACAACATAAATCTCAGTTCAACAGAAGGCTCCCAGCTTCGAGTTGGAATGAGTCCACGCTCATGAGTTGGTTGACAGGTGAGGTCAGCACCATAAACGTAGTCATGCAGCATAGAGAAGAGTTCTACGACTCGATAATCATCAACATGCTGATTACGGAAGATACTTTCTGCGATCGCCTCCGTCTCAAACTGTTTCAACTTGCCTAGTGTTTCCTGATACTTCTGCCATCCATCTGCATCCAGAGTATTGGCAAAATCAGGGATTTTATCACCAACTAAAATCACCTTTGCATCCTTTACATTACCTCGACGATTACAACGTCCGGCTCTTTGGATTAGATTTTCAGGTGGGCAAATTTGCGAGATAAGAACTTCTGCATTAAGGTCACAACCTACTTCTATGGCACTAGTTGTCACTAAAATATAAGGCTGGCTGTCGTTATCTCGTTGCTTGATTTCCCTATAAATATCTGGACGTAACTGGTCAGCAATACGACCGTGATAGAGAAACAGGAAACGACCAGACTTGTTTTCGTTAGAACCAATTTGATTTTTGAGTTCCTGGTAAATAGCAACGGCGTCTCGCACCGTTTCTACGACTGTGAGAATCCGTCTGTTTGGCTTTGTCTGCCACTCTTGCAAGACAAGCTGTGCGACTTGGCTCTGGAAGTCTGCAAAATCTTTTTCCCCCTCTGCATCTTCTTGGTAGCATTGAATACTACTCAGCCATACAAAGCTTCTCTCATAAGGTTTAGAGAGTATTTTTGTGTAGTCCAAAACCTATAGATAGTCAAAATACTCTTCCAGTTGTTGTGGCATGGTAGCTGTCATTAAAACAAGGGAACG
The DNA here is from genome assembly GCA_036703965.1 of Leptolyngbyaceae cyanobacterium. GTDB lineage: Bacteria > Cyanobacteriota > Cyanobacteriia > Cyanobacteriales > Coleofasciculaceae > DATNQP01. The sequence goes on along the minus strand of DATNQP010000308.1, from coordinate 3,962 downwards.
ACCTGCTTCATACAACAACTTCACAAGATTCTGAAAATTGGTTAAGGAAATATCATCATAGCTATGTGCTTCATCGAAGCAAATTAGAGTGTTTTCTCGATGGATTCGATGGGGGAAGATAAACGACTTTTGTTTGTCACCAAATGAGAAGTAACGATAGAAAAACTTATCCAGTGTGGTCAAAATAACATCGCCTTTATAGAGATGGCGGCGAGGATTGGAAGTCCGGGCTTGCGCTTCATCCCCGTTCTGATAAACCCATCGGCACATTTGAGAGCCTGTATCAACTACGAGTGAAAACTCTCGCTCTGGATGTATTCTTGAGAATTTCTTTAGATATCTCTCAATTCTCCCTTTCTGGTCATCAAGTAAGCTACGAGCAGGTAGAGGAAGTATTAACCGATAGCCAGATGCGAGGGCTGGAAAAAGAACTGCTTCCAGTTTACCTGTGCCCGTAGGAGCTTTTAATAGAATTGCTGGATGTTTTTGCTTTACCCGATCCGGATCTTCATAAATAGCCTTAAAAACTTCAACTTGCATCTGGTTAGGCTGATGAAAATCTGCTAACTGCGAATAAAACTTTTCTGCTGACCAGGATTGAGATGCTTCAGTCGATAGGTGGGGTTGTAGAGAAATTGTCCTGGGTTGACCTTCCTTTGGAGGTTCTTCCTGGCTCTGCCACCAATGCTTAACAAGGCGATCAAGGGTCTTGCCGAGTTCTGACTCTTGTTTACGTTCCTTGCCATCTAGACACTTCTGTAACTCTCCGTCTCGGTCAACTTCAGCAGGCTTTAATGACCAATGTCTAAAGGTCAAAGATATCGAAGGTTTAGAAAATAGCCAGGGATCAATCAGATAGATTGTTTCACTATGCTTAACGATGGTGAATTCCATAAAGGCACGAGATTCTGCCTGGTCATCATCGCCTAAGACTCGGCAGGCTAACTCTGCCTCAATCTGGTCACACATCTCCAGAATGTAGAGTTCGCGGGCATATGCCAGTGGATTCTGAGTCAGGATACTGGTATATTGCGGTTCTTTCTTAAGTGCGTAGGCATCGCGGGTAATGTCTCCAATCGAAAAGTCATGGTGCCCAACTGCAAGCTTCTGTGCCCACAAATCATTGCTTTTGGCATCGAATCGATGTCCTTTGAACGAGTAGATGTATTTCTTGAACTTGCCGTCCCTAGTTGTTTCAGATTGAATGGCAAAGTGTTTGGGCTTACCCATGTCGTGAATCTTAGCAGCTTCTAAAACTCGCTCCCGTGAATCCGGGTATGGAAAATCGTCCTCGCTCCAGCATTTCACAAGTTCCACAACATTTCCAACATGATTACCAAGCGGTTGAAAGCGTACCTCATCAGGAATTGGCTTAGAATCACCTAGGAAAAATAGTCGTCCAAAATTAAAGGCTTTGGGCATAGCTTTCACCTCTTAACAGGTGGATAAGAGACACAGGAATAAAAATTTGCTCATTGTCGGTGTAGTAGTCGAGAGTCGGCGGATTGTCCATTTCTCTAGGGAAATAGGCGGCGACAAAGGGAACAAAACCATTTACTGGTGTAGGTTCTTCACCTAGTAGACCATCTTGGTCTGTTTGATGATGAGCTTCTGTTAGCCAGTTGTAACGGTAGAGGTTGTAAATGTTGCAGCCAGCAACAAGTTGATTGCTCTGGAGCAAAGCGTCCATCGGAGCGATTGTTGATGGATAAGCTGTCACCGTCTGCCGTTCTAGTTCAATGACATCTGAAACTTTTGTAACCACCGCATAGCCTTCCTTGCCGATATAGCATCCATAGGCTTCCATCTCTCGAATATGCTCTAATCCCTGCGCTGACTCACTCGCCACATACCCAACTAGTTCTTCAGCAATTAAGTACTCCCAGGTATGAAGCTGAAAGTTAGCTCTATCTCCATCCAGGTAGAGTTTGAAGAAATCATTGTGGTTAAAATCTCGCATTCCTTTGGGATGGGTTCGATGGACTCCATGCCAAGTACTTCTGGTTGGATATGCCCCTAGGGCAACATAGCGATAGGGCAGTAGATAGGTGGATGGATTGTCTTTGTTGATTTTAGTTTCGGGAATACCTAAGCCATGACTCATCATGCCCAATCGGCGCAAGAATCCAGACCAACTGGTGGGGGGAACAAAGGGATAGGTTGTAATGTTGAGGATTGACCCTGGCAGAATGCGGAAGGTCATCGCCGCTGTGGGACAAAGCGTAAGTTTGACGCAGTACATAGGTTAGTCTGCCTGCAACACGGTGTCTACAAAGTTGCTCGAATATTCCTGTAACTTATGCAAAGCGTTCTGACCAACCCATCGAGCAAAATGCTTTGCTTTAAAAGTTGGTTGAGTTCCAACGTACTCTGTTGCGTCATCAGATGTGTTTACATCATTCGCAGCATGAGTGAAGTCCTCAATTGCTTTTTGTGGATCGGTGATTGACGGCGAAATAACTGGACGTTTACCTCTGGGGACTAAGTAACGGTCAACCACCAGCAACGGCATTTGAGTTGCTGGATCTTCAGCGAGCGCAATCCCTTTCGGATTCCCAGAACCAATGCGCGGTAACGAATCTAGAAACGCATAGGCTACAGAGGCAAATTCCTTGTCCGTTACACTGAGAGCATGATTGGTGATGGGATAGAGAAGTCCAGGTTGGTTATATTCTCGCTTGAAGGGAACAGGAGTATCATCCTTACCTGTTGCAGGACTTGCCAAACGTGACGGATGCATTGCGCGTTGTTTTATCTTGAGGGTCAAGTCCCTGAACAGCAACACCACCACCATGCGTGACTCGACCAATCAAGGTCTTCTTGCCAGCAATTAAGCCGCCGTATGGTCCACAAATTGGACAGTCAGGTTTTGCACATGTAGCAGGAATGCCACAGATGGGGTCTAGTGTTTCACCAAGCAGTTTTCCATCTTTGTGAGGTGCCCAAATTAAGCAACGTCGCTTCTAGCTAAGATATATTCTGCAAGAATGGGTAAATCTTGCTCTACATAACGCACCGCATCTCCTAAAATCTTGTTGACTTCTTTGCCAGCAATAATAATTGATTGTCCATAACCTTCAAGCAATCCTTTGATAAAAATCAGATGTCTATTTAACAGAGGAATTTCAGTTCCCTGTACGATGAGATAAAACTTGAAGTCATTCAAAACTTCTCTTGGGAAAATGGACGCTGCTTTCGTTCTGGCATACTGCACCTGTCCCATTTTTTGAGCGGCTGAATCCCTTGCCTGCGTCTTCTCTGAAGCCAACACGATATAACGTCCTGCACTTAAGTGCATTTCTTTGTTTGTAAGCATCCTGAGATAATCTTTCAACTTCAGACTAGCTTCAGTGCTGCCATCAGTAGGTTCCAATCGCAGGACAATGCTCTCATCTGAGACTTTGAGAGGCGAAGCAAACGCTACAGCAGAGCAGGAAGAACAAATGTGGGGTCTGCCTTCACCAGATGCAGACTGGCGGCGTTGCTCAGGACTCTCAAAAATTAATCGGCGAACTTGCCACTTAGCAGTTTTAGGATCGAGGACAACACCGCAAGAATAGCAAAACTCTTTACTGTCATCTCCAGGCGATCGCACTTGAAAAATGGGGTGTTCAGTTAACAGCGGTGGAGGTGGTAAGTCAAATTGCTCTGCTGTCATCTCCATTAGGAGATACATTTCAGTGATACACTTAGCAAAGATATCTCCACGGGTTCCGCTAATCTGGTCAGTCGCCGTCTTGTCAAAGTGACTGGCGATCGCTGCAATATCTCTGAACTTTTCTGGATGTTGTTCTCTATCTCGCTCAACCAGTTCTAATGGATTAAGCTGTTCGGCATTTAAATAGGGTATAATAGAAATTTTAATTTAGCCAAATTAAGGCGGCAATGCCAGCAAAGAATCATCTCAATTCCGAGCAACTAGAGAAACTGCAAAAAGCCTTAAAAGAGGAAGAGAATGGAGA
>DATNQP010000307.1:0-1780 GCA_036703965.1 Leptolyngbyaceae cyanobacterium | reverse complement strand
TTGATAACGAACTAAATCACCTGTTTTATAAAGACGCGCTTCTGACTTATTGCTAAAAGGATTAGGAATGAATCGTTCAGTCGTTAATTCAGGACGGTTTAGATAACCTCGCGCTAGTCCATCACCCCCAATGTACAACTCCCCAGCAACGCCAATAGGTACAGGTTGTAAATACCTATCCAGGACATAAACTTGAATGTTGGCAATGGGACGACCAATTGCAGGTACTACATCGGCTTGCTCTCTGACAGGAACAGTGCCGGATGTTGTAACCACTGTATTCTCAGTTGGACCATAATTATTCACTAGCTGAAAAGGATGGGAAGCTGAAGGATACTGATGGAGTTTGTCTCCTCCTGTCAGTAATAATCGTAAAGCTGAATTATTAGACCAATCTAATAACAAAACTTTTTCCGCTATTGGTGTCGGCAAGAAGCTAATAGTTATCGTTTTTGACACTAGCCAATCTTGCAGTTTTTCAGGCGATCGCCTAATTTCATCATTGGGGAAGTAGATGCTGGCTCCTGCACTCAGATAAGGCCAAATTTCCCACCCACAAGCATCAAAGGCAACTCCTGCCACCTGCGTTGCTCGGTCAAGCGGTGAAACGGCAAACGCTTGTTGATGCCAAAAGACCAGATTTAACAATCCACGATGTTCAATTTGAACCCCTTTAGGCTTTCCTGTGGTGCCAGAGGTGTAAACAACATAAGCCAGGTTGTCTGCTGTAACGTTGCTGGTAGGATTATCTTCGCTCTCTTGGGCAATCGTTTCCCAATCTTTGTCCAGACAGATTACTTGTGATTTATGTGTTTGCAAACGCTCAACCCACTGCTGTTGGGTTAATAGTACGGGCGAAGTATTCGTGCTAGTATTTTGTGGCTCACAGGCAAGATTTTTCTCCACGAATGCTTCGCCCCTACAAGCATCTTCAAGCATAAAGTTCAAGCGCTCAGGAGGATAGCTGGGGTCTAATGGTACATAGGCTCCTCCTGCTTTGAGGATGCCTAACATCCCTACTACCATTTCTGGTGAACGCTCTACACAAAGTCCCACTAAAACTTCCGCATCAACACCTTGTTTCTGTAAGTAATGTGCAAGTTTGTTACTGCGGATATTCAACTCTCGGTAAGTGAGTTGTTTGTCCTCAAAGACTAGCGCTGTAGCATCAGGAGTTTGCTCTACCTGAGCCTCAAACAACTGATGAATACACTGGGCTTTGGGATAATCGGTCTGGGTAGTGTTCCATTCCACTAACAACTGATGACGCTCAGCTTCACTTAATATCGGTAAGTCTGCAAGTCGTTGTTCTGGATTTCCAACAATGCCCTCTAGCAGTGTTTGGAAATGCCCCAGCATTCGGGTAATTGTGGCTGCATCGAATAAATCAGTGCTGTACACCACAAAACCGCTGATTCCTTCTGAAGAATCTACCCCGACGCCATTGTTTTGCTTTCGCTCCCACAGATGGAATTCCAAATCAAACCGCGTTGTCCCCGTATCAACAAATTGCAGTGGGCTTAGTATTACTCCTGGTAACTCTAGCGCCTCCATTGGTGCATTTTGCAAGGCAAACACCACCTGAAACAAGGGATTTTGATTCAAGTGACGCTCTGGATGCAGTTCCTCCACCAGCTTTTCAAAGGGTAAGTCTTGGTGGGCATAGGCTCCCAGCGCTACCTCTTTCACTCGGCTCAAGAGTTCCCGAAACGTTGGGTTTCCTGATAGGTCGGTACGCAGCACCAAGCTATTGACAAAAAAACCAATTAACCCTTCTATT
>DATNQP010000306.1:0-7875 GCA_036703965.1 Leptolyngbyaceae cyanobacterium | reverse complement strand
ATCGCTGATTTTGTTCAACGAGGTTAGGTTAGTGTTAAGCTTTCAAACTATTAATTTGTCTAGGTTCGAGGCGTTTGGGATTGTTTTGTCTTCCTCAAGCGCATTTACCAATGTACATTCCTCAATAGGAACTGTCAACCCTTTTTCCAAAAAAAATTTATAGCAGACTGAAATTCGCTCCCAGAGGGCTGTCTGAGCTAAGTTATCTCTAGAGAACAGAAGAAACCTTGGGAGAAACATTACTGTGAGTGCGATCGCTGTTTTACCCCCCTTAATACTGTTAGACCCCCTCTTGCATAGCTGGTTGCTAGAAGATATCGGTCGAGGCGATCGTACAACTCAGGGCTTGTTACAGGGAAAGGTCAGCATTGGACAAGCCGAATGGATTGCCAAAGAGACTGGGGTGATTGCCGGGTTGCCAATCGCTACACGAGTATTTCAATTGTTGAGCAAGCGCGTTAGCTTTGTACCGATTGCTGCTGAGGGTGAGCACTGCCATCCGGGACAGATAGTAGCTCACCTTCAAGGTCCTTTTGACGCTCTGCTTATGGGCGAACGGGTTGCCTTAAACTTGGTGATGCGTCTGAGTGGTATTGCCACCCTCACCCGTAAGTATGCTGATGAGATTGCTGCTTTGCCGACCCGGCTGGTGGATACCCGTAAAACAACCCCAGGCTTGAGATTATTGGAAAAGTATGCAACTCAAGTCGGAGGAGCAATCAATCACCGCATGGGACTTGATGATGCTGTGATGATTAAAGATAATCACATTGCTGCTGCTGGGGGAATTGGTGAGGCGATCGCTCACATCCGAGGTCAAATTCCCTATCCTCTGACGATAGAAGTAGAAACAGAAACGCTAGATCAAGTAAAAGATGCTTTGCAGTATGGGGTCGATATCATCATGTTGGATAACATGCCATATGATTTGATGCTCCAAGCTGTGCAGTTGATTCGTCAAAGCAATAACAGAATTAAAATCGAGGCGTCTGGTAATATTACCCTAGAAACAATCCGTGCAGTGGCGGAAACAGGCGTAGACTTTATCTCCAGCAGTGCCCCCATTACTCGCTCGACTTGGCTAGATTTGAGCATGAAGTTGGATAACAATACGGTTCATGGCAAGCCTGAGTTATCGGATTGGTAAGCACAATTGAACAAGTATTAACCTTTCTGATGATAACTCTGACGAAAAACTGGATTCTTTGAAGGAATTTTCAGAACACAGCCTGTGAATCTGCCAACAAAGCAACTACTGGATAGTAAGGCAGTAGTTGCTTTGCTGGCACATCAAGCTATCGTTAAAAGTACATGCGTATTACTTCGCTGGAGACAGATTGTTGTCAAGAGCGCTTTACTCTAACACTATGAACTCCATAATTGAGCAGTTAAAAACTAGATTTACTCAAGCATTAACTACAGCCTTTGGTTCAGATTTCGTAGGCATAGATCCAATGGTGGTACCTGCCAGCAATCCCAAATTTGGCGACTATCAGTCCAATATTTCGTTGTCTTTAAGCAAGCAGTTGGGACAACCACCACGGGCGATCGCTCAAAAACTACTAGAGCATCTCGACGTTGCTGGAATTTGTCAAGAACCAACGATTGCTGGACCAGGGTTTGTCAATTTGACCGTAGAACCTTCCTACCTGGAAGCACAGCTAAATGATATTCAAAGCAATCCACGTTTAGGAGTCGAACCAGCCAAGACGCCTCAACCTGTCATTGTTGATTTCTCCTCTCCCAACATTGCCAAAGAGATGCATGTAGGGCATCTCCGTTCAACCATTATTGGGGATTCTATCGCCCGAATCTTAGAATTCCAGGGTCATGACGTTCTACGGCTGAATCATGTGGGTGATTGGGGTACTCAGTTTGGGATGTTGATTTGTTATCTGAGGGAAGCTTACCCAGCAGCCCTAACTACTGCTAATGCTTTAGATATAGGAGATTTAGTTAGCTTTTATAAGCAAGCTAAGAAACGGTTTGATGAAGATGAAGCTTTTAAAGAAGCATCCCGAAATGAAGTAGTAAAACTGCAATCTGGTGCAGAAGAGAGCCGAAAAGCTTGGCAGTTGCTATGTGAGCAGTCCCGACGAGAGTTTCAGGTAATCTATGACTTGCTCGATATTAAGTTGACGGAACGAGGAGAATCGTTCTATAACCCCTTATTACCTACAGTTGTAGAAGACCTGACTCAGTTGGGTTTGTTAGAGCAAGACGATGGTGCCAAATGTGTGTTTGTAGAAGGCTTTACTAATAAATCAGGTGAGCCTTTACCTTTGATAGTGCAGAAGTCTGATGGCGGATATAACTATGCGGCAACTGATTTAGCCGCTATACGCTATCGCATTCAGCAAGACCAAGCAGAACGGATTATCTACGTCACCGACGCAGGTCAAGCCAATCATTTCACTCAGGTGTTTCAAGTTGCACGTCGGGCAGGTTGGCTTACAGATGCAGTAGAGGTGATACATGTTCCCTTTGGTTTGGTGCAAGGGGAAGATGGTAAGAAGCTGAAAACCCGTTCTGGAGAGACGGTACGCTTGCGGGATTTATTAGATGAAGCGATCGCACGGGCAGGTGCTGACCTCGACGCTAGACTCCAGGAAGAAGGTCGTGAGGAAACTGAAGAGTTCAAAGCTCATGTTGCTCAAGTCGTTGGTATTAGTGCAGTAAAGTATGCTGATTTGAGCCAAAATCGTACCAGCAACTACATCTTTAGCTTTGACAAGATGTTAGCCCTTCATGGTAATACCGCACCTTATATGCTTTATGCCTATGTCCGGATTCAGGGGATTAGCCGCAAAGGGAATATCGATTTTGAACAGTTGGGAACAGACGCCAAAATTTTATTGCAGCAAGAAACAGAATTAGTACTAGCGAAGCATCTATTACAGTTAAGTGAAGTCCTCAATCAGGTTGAGCAAGATTTGCTGCCCAATCGCCTTTGTCAGTATTTGTTTGAACTCAGCCAGAAATTCAATCAATTCTATGATCAGTGTCCTGTGCTGAAAGTAGAGGAACCCCTGCGGACTTCACGGTTGGTGCTGTGTAATCTGACTGCTAAAAATCTGAAGGTGGGATTATCTTTGCTAGGAATTTCCGTGCTGGAACGGATGTAACCGATAACCGCAGAGCCAACCACTTGTGTTGCTATCCTTGTTGGGTACAAGCAACGAGTTAGTGGCAGGAATTTTTGGCGTGGGTGACTCTGTTAAAATGCTGCTGTTGACTTTAGCTATCTATTATACGGCTGGCTGCTCCTTTGGGTTGACACTAAGCTGATTCCTGGTAAAGCCAAGCCTCTAATCAGCTGCATGATTCTCAACAATTTGCTGCTGATATTCCTGTTCACTCATCATGTCTTGGGTACTCTCCACCCGGTCTAAAAACACGATCCCATCAAGGTGGTCATATTCATGTTGAAATATCCTAGCGACAAAATCCGTTAGTCCTTGCCGATGCAGCTGACCACAGCGCGTCATGTACTCAACCTCAATCGCCTGATATCTGGGAACTAATCCTCTAATGCCTGGGATGCTAAGACAGCCTTCCCAGCCTTTAACAACATCAGTAGAGTGAGCAATGATTTGAGGGTTAATCATAGCAGTCGGTTCCATGGCGGGTGCGTTGGGGTACCTAGGATTAGGACGAGACGCTACGATAAACAAGCGATAAGATTCAGATACTTGAGGTGCCGCGATTCCAACGCCGCTTGATGCGGCAGCCGTTGCAATAAGAGCGTCAATCAGCTGTTGGATGTGCTCATCTTGAACGTTATCAACTAGCTGAGCTTGCTGGCGCAAGATTGGGTTACCTAATTGAGTGATTAGTAGGGATTCAGTCATGATGGAGTGCCATTCAAGGAAGGGATCGCCTTCTACAAAAAGAGACATACAAGGCAAAACCCGACAGCCTCCCGTTTTGGATTAAGCCTTTGGGGAACTGTACACTGTAAACCTACTTCATGGGTGAAGGCAGGTGAGATTGTAGACCACTGGCTCATCTGGTTAAGCAACAAGCTGGTAGATAATACTATTTTGCCAAATTAAGGCTTTTGCTTAGCTTAGAGTTTAAAGGGACATCAGGCAGATCATTAGAGGACTGTGAGACTTAAGGATGTAAAGCCTTGCACCCCTACAGGGCTAAACCTACAACATTAGGGACTTGCACACTTATTGGGTTAGCTACCCCAATCAGCAGTCCTCTTCTAGAGGAAAGAATATCAAGATTACGGTATAGGACAGCCCATGGAAACTTCCCCAGAACAGCTTTGGACTCAAGTCTTAGAACGTCTACAGCTACAGTTGACCCGACCCACCTTTGAGACTTGGATCAAAACAGCCATCGTTGAGCAGTTGGAAAATAACTGCTTGGTGATTCGTACACCTAATCCTTTTGCTAGAAATTGGTTGCAGAAGTACTACATCAAAACAATTGCCGATGTTGTGCAGGATATCTTGGGTCAACCGGTGGAAATTCAGCTCACAGTTACCACAGGGGATGACAACTCTACTACTGGTGATGCAGATACTTTCTGGTCATTCCCGGTAACCACCAGCGTTTCGGAAAGTACATCAAACTCCTTGTCTAGACCCTCAGAGTTAAATCATAAGTACATATTCTCTCGGTTTGTCGTCGGCTCAAATAATCGTATGGCTCATGCTGCTTCTCTAGCGGTAGCGGAATCTCCAGGACGTGAATTTAATCCTTTGTTTTTATGTGGCGGTGTCGGCTTGGGAAAAACCCACTTGATGCAGGCGATTGGTCATTACCGTTTAGAAAATTGTGTTAATTCTAAAATCTTTTATGTTTCTACTGAACAGTTTACGAATGACCTGATTGCGGCAATTCGTAAGGACAGTATGCAGAGTTTCCGCGAACACTATCGGGCGGCTGATGTACTCTTGGTAGATGATATTCAGTTTATTGAGGGCAAGGAGTATACCCAGGAAGAGTTTTTCCACACCTTCAACACCTTACATGAGGCGGGTAAGCAAGTCGTCCTAGCATCAGACCGTCCTCCTAACCAGATTACTCGTTTGCAAGAGCGCCTTTGTTCCCGCTTTTCCATGGGTCTGATTGCCGATATTCAGCCACCTGATTTGGAAACTCGAATGGCAATTTTGCAAAAAAAAGCAGAGTACGAAAATATCCGTTTACCGCGAGCGGTGATTGAGTACATTGCCACTAACTACACGTCAAACATTCGGGAACTCGAAGGAGCCTTAATTCGGGCTGTTGCTTACGTTTCAATTTCAGGGTTGCCAATGACCGTCGAGAACATTGCACCAATTTTAAACCCACCAGCCCAGAGGATAAAGGCTTCTCCTGAAACAATTCTGATGACGATAGCAGACGCCTTTAATGTCTCGATTGAAGACTTGAAAGGAAGCTCCCGACGCCGAGAAATCAGTTGGTCTCGGCAAATCGGGATGTATTTAATGCGCCAGCATACGGATTTGAGCCTACCCAGGATTGGGGAGGAATTTGGTGGCAAAGACCACACAACAGTAATGTACAGCTGCGATAAGATTGCTCAGTTACGGGAAAGTGATGGAGCTTTGGCTCAAACGCTACGTCAGTTGAGTGATCGCATAAACCTTACCAGTAGAACCCAAAACCAAACTTGACACCTTCATTGCCGTGCCCAACGCAGCAGACAGGATACATTTATCTAGCTGAAATTAATTCTTGTTTCTGAAAAGCCTAAGAAATTATGAAAATAGTTACTGTTGTGGAAGGCTTGAGGGAACTTTGTGGAAAACTCGGTGGACAGTGAAAATTTTGGCTAAGTATAAATACTTTCTGGAAAATAAAAATTATTTTTCCACAGCTTTTCCACAGCAGGGAATCTCTAAAACATTGATAGCTGATAGATTGCTATAGTTTTTCCACATTTTCCACAGCCTCTATTACTATTACTAATTTTCATCACTGGCAAAGAAGGGAGACAACTGAAGGATTAATGCTGCTCTAGGGCTGAAATTAGCAGTTCAAACCCCTGTATACGGCTCAAAATAGGATAGAGCATTTAGAGATAAGTAAGCATTGACCAGAATCCATCCCAGAATTATTCTGGAAAAGCTCTTAGAAATTCGCCTAGGCTAGGGAAAAGTTTTTTCAATTCCACAAGGACTGTGCAGTGGCAGTCAGTTGAACAAGGATCAAGCTCAATATTCAAACTTCTATGAAACTGGTTTGTACCCAAAGTGACCTCAATACCAACCTCTCATTGGTTAGTCGAGCGGTTCCCTCTCGCCCTACGCATCCTGTACTGGGTAATGTCTTATTAGCAGCAGAGACAGAAACTCAGCAAGTATGCCTAACCGCTTTTGATCTCAGCCTTGGCATTCAGACAAGCTTTGCGGCTCAAGTGGAGGAAAGTGGTGTAATCACCATCCCTGCCAAACTGTTGAACGACATTGTCTCCCGTCTAGCGGAGGGAGAAATTACTCTGGAGGCTAAAGAAGGGAGAACAGCAAGCGTAAAGCGCTTGGCGAATGTTAGCGATAGCGAAGCGCTGCGGCGAAGCACTGATCGCGAAGAAAGTCCAAACGGTACAACGGCTCCAAGCGAGCAACGTGCTGATGATAGCCTGATTGTGACATTAACTTCTGCTTCAGGTCGTTATCAAGTACGAGCAATGGGTGCTGAGGAGTTCCCCGAACTCCCGCAAGTTGAAGCAGGGGTAGCAATCCATTTGCTGGTAGAAGCTTTGATAGAAGGGTTGCGAGGTTCATTATTTGCTACTAGCTCTGACGAAACTAAGCAGGTGCTTACAGGGGTTCACCTGACAGTACAGCAAGACAGCCTGGAATTTGCTGCAACAGATGGTCACCGACTGGCGGTTGTGCAAACCACAAATCAAAATACGGCTGATAGTGGTAGCACAGCGCTGCCAGAGGCAAGTAATTCGGCATCAAAGGAACAAGTGGGAGCAACGTCAGGAGAGTCGAAGGCAGCTAATAAACCAGTTAATAGCGAAGCAGTAGCTACGATAGGAACATCTTACGCCTCTCCACTGGAGTTTACCCTGCCAGCCAGGGCTTTACGGGAGCTAGAGCGGATGTTGGGTATGACTCAACCTACCGATGGGGTAACCCTTTACTTTGAACAAGGTCAGATTGTCTTTCAAGGAGGAAAGGAGACCCTCGAAGACTCGCTACCGCTTCGCTATCGCTTAACCAGTCGTACCTTAGAAGGACAGTACCCGGCTTACCGACAACTGATTCCGCGCCAGTTCCAACGCCAGATAACGATTGAGCGGCGTCAAATCTTAAGTGCGGTAGAGCGGATTGCTGTGTTAGCCGACCAGAAGAACAATATTGTTAAGTTCAATATTGATAGTGTTAATCAGCAGCTTGCCGTATCTGTAGAAGCTCAAGATGTTGGTAATGGGCAGGAGTCCATGTCAGCAGAGATATCTGGTAATAGCATAGAAATTGCATTTAATGTTAAGTACCTGATAGATGGATTAAAGGCACTTTCTACCTCTGATATTCAGATGCAGATGAATGAAGCCAACAGCCCCGTAATCCTGACGCCTCTGGGTGGTCGAAAAATGATTTATTTGATAATGCCTGTGCAAATTAGGGGGTAGTGCAGCTCGGCAGAAATAATTCATCACTTTTGAGCAGGGGGAGTAGAGAAAGCAAGGGAGAGAAGAAAAACAGGTTTCAGGTATCATTGCTCGAAACTGGCGAGGAACTTCTGCCCTCTTGCACCCGCTCTCAGCCTAGTTTTAGCAGCACAGACCTTATAATTGAGCCGTTCTAGCTTTAATGACAGATTTTATATGACTAACGCTTTTGCCGCTCGGTTCAGCTTGGCTCTGCCATTGGGAGTAGCTTTGTTGGCGGTAAGCTTAAC
>DATNQP010000305.1:0-4867 GCA_036703965.1 Leptolyngbyaceae cyanobacterium | reverse complement strand
CAATGACCATCCAGCAATCCACAGCACCTCTACCCACTCTGACCAGAACCAGAACAGGGGTCGATTGTCCAAAACCGCACTAAGGATTTGGCTTGCCATTTGAGCGTGAACCAGAACCCCTGCCATTTGGGGGTTTCCTTGTTCCGTTGCACTGTAAGGGGTGTAGAAGGAATCTTTAACAGTCGGTGCAGTAGTACCAATCAGCACAATTTTGTCTTTCACCCAGTTTGGGCCAATCTGCCCATTCAAGACCTGCGTGAGGGTAACTTGTCGTGCGATTTTGTGAGCTGAGCGATAATTGAGTAGGATTTGATAACCTTGGGCATCAATAGTTTGATATCCTCCGGAATTAGCAAGCAACTGAGGAAAAATGGTTTTGTTCAGCTGAACCTGATTTGTTTGAGTTAGTTCTGGTACTATATTTTTCTGTGCCAGATAAGCCAGAGCCAGCCGTAGGGAAAACGAGTAGAGGGTAGCTGTTTCGGTGGAGGCATACATTAGATTACGGCGAATGACGCTATCTGGGTCAGTCACAACGTCACTAAAACCAACACGTTCCTCTGGTACACCAGGAGGTGGCGGCACACTCTCACTATCGCTATTGCCGATGAAGGTAATTGCAATGAGCTTTGGGTTTTGGAGATGATGCTTCAGTTCGGCACGACCTGGATCTTTGGGGACATTACGAGCCAGATCCAAACCAATCACCTTAGGCTGATACCGTTCCAGTTGTTCCAAGAGTTGCGCCAAAACGAGGTCTGAGAGGGGATATTGCTTTTGAGCTTTTATATCAGTCTCTGTAATCGCCACAACTAGGAGTCGAGGGTCAGGACCTTCATCAGGGCGAACGCGAACCATCAGATCAAATGCTGCCAGTTCTAGGGGTTGCAGCCCTCCTAACTGCCGCACTCCAACTAGTAAGCCTGTGATGGCTAGGCTGGCAATGCCTATAATCATGGGTGCTGGTGCCACAATTCGCCGCACAACACGGTTTAGACGAGAAAAGTTCGAGCCTAATAAACGCCTTTTGGGATTCATATCAAATCCAGTCACTCACTGCTTTTTCCTAACCTCTTCAAATAGCTTGAAGAGGACGTGTAGATCCGGATACATAAACACGCCGAGTTGGGGCTAAGCGCCAAACTACCCGATCATTGCTAATAGTGGATAAGCCAACCTCTTCAAAGGTAATAAAGCGAATCGGTAGCAGCTCCAGCTAACCTTGGTTAGCAATATGAGTTCATCGTTAAAATCAGTTGAGTGGGTTGGAAGCTCCCTTGAGGATTTGAAAGAATTCCCGGAGGAGGTTCAGCAAGTCGTTGGTTACGCCTTGTACTTGGCTAATTCCAGACTTAAATTTCCTAGAGCATTACTTTCGTAAGCGCTAGAAAATATTCGATCTATATTTGACTTAGATTTTTATCCTGAATTAACAGCGCATTGGAAAGCAACGACTGAAGAACAAAATCTGTTACCAAGAGCGATTGACCTACTTCCAGCCCGCACCATCGACGATTTTGATAACTTCTGGATTATTGCGCCCATAGGCGGCGACGTTCACGGAATCAACTTTAAACTTACCTAGTTGAGCAACTATCGGTTCCACTTCTACGCCTTCGACAACAGGGTACTCGTTATTCCCTTCCGCAAAAATTTTCTGGGCTTCTGGGCTAACCAAATATTCCAGAAAAGCAACAGCGTTTTCTGAGTGCGGTGCCGTGGCGACAACACCAGCACCACTGATGTTAACGTGAGTACCACGTCCCTCCTGGTTAGGGAAGAAAACAGCCGTCTTAGCAATTGCTGCTTTATCTTGTGCATCGTCTGATTTAGCAATGCGAGTCCAGTAGTAGTGGTTGACAATTGCCACATCACACACTCCCTGAGCCACCGCTGCAATCTGCTCGATATCCCCTCCTTCAGGCTTGCGTGCCAAATTGCTCACCAGACCTTTAGCCCACTTTTCGGTTTTCTCTACTCCCTCCGATTCCACCATTGAGCCTAAAAGAGACTGGTTGTAGACGTTATTGGAACTGCGGACACAGACGCGCCCTTTCCACTGGGGTTCTGCTAGAGCTTCATAGGTAGACAACTCTGACGGCTTGACGGCATCTTTGTTATAGACAATCACCCTCGCCCGCTTGGTCAAGCCAAACCACAGTCCGTCTGGATGGCGCAGGTTTTCTGGAACGGCTGCTTTTAATACCGAGGAAGAGACGGGCTGAAATAATCCTTCTTCCTCTGCCCGCCAAAGACGACCCGCATCAACGGTGATAAACACATCGGCTGGACTGTTCTTCCCTTCAGTTTTAATCCGCTCAATTAGTTGGTCGGCATCCCCCTCGATCAGCTTAACTTTGATACCAGTTTTTGATGTAAATTTGTCGTACAGTTCCTCATCAGTATCGTAGTGACGAGACGAGTAGACGCTGACAACTTGATCATCGTTAGCAGTTCCGCCCCCCGTTTCCTTGTTTGATTGAGGAGAACATCCAGCCGCTACTAATACAGCCAGTCCTGTCAGGGTCGATACTAAACCACGTCGCGTCAGTTTCATGATTTAATTCACTCTCTTCGTGATGCTGTTGATATGAATCCTCAAGTTGGGATAATGCTTCAACTTAATGCAATTCTTTCTTAATTGTTCGCATAACTTTTTGAAAGTATCTGAACTTGGTCAGCTTTGTCAAGAGCGCCTTTCACTCAGCCCACTTCCGCAGCAAATTCGCATGACTTTTCGAGATTAAATCAAACTCGATTGTCTTGCCCTCTTTGGTAAAAATTGCTCGACGAACCGTGTCTAAATCGAATAAAATCTCTCGTTGGCTTGGTTCGCGTACTAAGCTCTGAACCCAGGCTACGGCAACCAACCTAACACCTTCAGTCACAGGCTCCACGCGATGCAGAGTAGAGGATGGGTAAACAATGACTGAACCGGCTTCGAGCTTGTATGCCTGTTCAGCATCTGTGCTTTCAATCACTAACTCACCCCCCTCATAGGTAGAGGGTGAGTTCAGAAATAGGGTGAGGGAAACATCTGAGCGCAGAAAATCTTGATTGCCCATTAATGCGTTATCAATGTGTCTGCCGTAGGACATGCCTGCTTCGTAGCGGCTAAGTAGCATTGAGTGAATGACTCTCGGCAGAACTGCCATCTGGAATACGGCATCGCGTTTTAGGGCAGCCTTGACTAAATCCTTTAAATCTTTGGCATAGGTAGCCTCGCTCTTGAGTTGAAAATTGTGTTTGACAACTTTGGCGTGCCAGCCTGCTGTAGTTTTGCCGTCTACAAAGTCAGTCTCATTGAGACAGGACGTAATAACGTGCAGCTCCTCTGGCGTAAGGACGTTGGGGATGGAAAGAATCATCGTGGGAACCCCTAGCAAAAAAACAACCTCTAGGTTGACTTCAGGCAGTAAAGCCTATGGATAAGCTTGGCTGAGGCAAGTAGTTTTACCTCTTTCTTGCTCGATGGCTCAACTTGTTACTTTAACTTTATAGTTGATAAAAGCTAGCAACAGTCAATGTAGCTAGTGCTTCTTCAGTGTGTTGACGATATATAGGGATACAAGAATGCGATCGAAATCTATTGCCGTGTTGCTATCGCTTGGCTTAGTCGCTGGCATCGGTGCGTGTAATGCTGGTGAAGGCGGCGAACAAACGGAAGAACCTCGAAATCAAGGGGCTGGAGAGGTTGAAGGTAGTGAAGGCGGCGAAGGTGGTCAAGAAGGAACTGGACAGACTGAAGGCGGCGAGGGTGGTGAAGGTGGCAAAGGTGGCGAAGGCAGTAAAGGTGGTCAAAAAGGGTCTGGAGTAATTGAAGGCGGCGAAGGCGGCGAGGGTGGTGAAGGTGGCGAAGGCAGTTAAAAGTAAGACTACCTCCACAGCTTGCTGAAAAACGCTATAACTAGCGATCCTAACAGCTAACAAATTCTCTACAACACCCAGCCCCATACAGCACTTTCTCAGAGCCACCTGGAACATATCGCACGTACCAACCATCTCGCGTTCTCCAGGTATCGTAGGCTTTCGCAGCTGCCAGGACTAATGCTACTCTGCGACTGTGGCAAGGCTTACTCGCTTCCAACGCACGGCTGATAACCCTGATTATGTGTTGAGGAGGGGGGGGTTTCAAGATGGGGTTTGAGTGGTCAGGGTTCCAAAGACAAAGCTGGATGGCTCCTCAACCAGTTGCCAAACTAAAACTTAAAGCGAGGCTCACGCCGAAAAAGAAGATTAGGAAAAGTGGAGCGGAGTAAGTGGCGGGTGGGCGGTGATGGGGTGCGGCATCCAGAACGAGTCCGGCGGAAAAGAAAAATTATTCTCTTTCGCCCCCAGTTACCAAGGATTGCCAATAATGGTAAAAGCTGACCAAAACTTGGGATGCGATAGATTTTGATTTCCCAGCCTTGCCAGTTCTGGCGGTAACGACACCTTCCCACCGGGAGTGCGTAGCTGACCATCTTCCAGCCTTACTTGCCCCTTCAGCATTGCCACCTGTGCCCGCCGCAGTGCCTCCGCCTTAATGGGGGCTTGTTTCAATTCCTCGTAGAAATCTGTCATTAGCCCTAATGTTCCCTCATCGCTGACATACCATAAACTGGCTAGCGCCGACTTAACTCCAGCTTGCACCGCTAACCCGCCAAAGCCCAACTCTACATCTTCATTGCCCTGCGCCGTTTTACAGGCACTCAGCACTAATAACTCCACTGGCGGGTCATTCCAGCCCAGCTGCCGCAGCTCATTGAGTCGTAGCTGAGTGTTCCATAACTGTATGTAGGAGTTGCCCGGTTCCCCAGGCAAGAATACGGCATGGGTTGCCAGGTGTACAATGCCGAACGGTCGTTGGCGGCGTTGCAACTTGAGA
>DATNQP010000304.1:0-6876 GCA_036703965.1 Leptolyngbyaceae cyanobacterium | reverse complement strand
TGCGAAGTTGAAAAACCGCATCCTTGATTTCATTGATTATTTCAATCGCACCATGGCTAAACCGTTCAAGTGGACTTACCAAGGAAAAGCCTTGAAGGGTTGATACAAATGGTAGGCAAACTCACGCCGCAGTCTACTAGAAGAAGCAGGGGAGCAAGGCGCAGGCTTCCCTCTCCCATGCCCCTGCCTCTTTGTTGACCATCCCGGATGTCGTGCGGCGCGACAAAAGAACACTCTGGACAGATGCCCCCTTACTGCGGTAATCATGAACACCATGAGGGAGTGTTCATGAAAATCGACCGACACGGGAAAGCCAAAGTTCTATCTCAGGAGGAAATTCAGCTGTTGTTCAATGAGGGGCTGACAACTCTGCGAGATCGCTGCTTATTTGGAATTTGCTTGTTCACCGCGTGCCGAATTAATGAAGCTTGCACCTTAAGACGTACAGATGTCTTTGATAAAAAAAGAAACGTCAGACCCGAACTGATTATCCGCAAAGGCAACACGAAGGGAAAGCTAGCCACCCGCACGATTCCCGTCAACGAAGATTTAAGGACACTCTTGAGTGAATATAATCCCCCCACCTATCAGTGGTTTCTCTTTCCGGCGAGTCTAACTACCGGACATATCCGTCCAGATACGGCTTCACGAATCTTAAGAAAAGCCTTTGAGAGAATTGGCATCGAAGGAGCCTCCACCCATTCCTTCCGCCGCACCGCTCTGACGCAAATGAGCAATAACGGCGTTCCCTTACGGATTATCCAGGAAGTCTCCGGCCACAAGAGCCTTGACATCTTAGAGAAATATCTAGAAGTTCGCCCGGAGCAAGTAAGAGGAGCAATTTCCGGCTTATCCATCCTCACTCCTGTCAATAAATCCAAGTTTCTTGACATCCCAGTGGAGGCTGAAAAGGATTCTCAATCCTCACAACTTGACCCTAAAGAGGGGCGTTAGTACCAAAAAGCTGCCTCGCCATTAGCGACGCTTCGGAGAGCAGCATTGGCAATGCTATCAATAGTTGGCTTAACTGAAGTCTTGACAGGAATCATCCTTAGGCGATGGAGAAGACAAAGGGGCGAAAAATATTTTTTGAGTTCTGCGAATAATTTCAATGTTCAGCTGAAGCGCTGCATCATTGATTTAGCCCGTTTCAAGTTAGCCAGGAGCATTCTTCTTTTTCCCCGATCTTTCGCTTCAGTGAGAATTGCTTGCCATGCCTCTGGGTCATTTGAGTAGTGTTCAAATAACGCTTCAATCAATACTTCCCGGCTGATACTATTATCCTGACACACTTCGCTGAGGCGCTGACTTAAATTAGCTTCTAGTCTCAGCGTACTCGGCTTGGTTAGAAGCTGTTCTGGTGGGTTGCTAGATATCGGGCTATCAAGGTATCTAGATATCGAGGTATCTTGACTTGGAGAAGACAAGGAGACATCTCGAATTGTCACGTTGGGACGTGATCGCTTCTTTAAGCGTTCGAGGGCATCATTGCTCATGAGTTAAAACCTCGCTAATTTTTTCAAAGGGATACTGCAAGTCTTGTTGTCCAAGTTCTGAAAGTAGTTGTCCATTGCGAATTGCTCGTTTAAACTGCTCTGATTCGCGGATGCTGGGCAAGACGGGAATATTTCCGGCAAACTCTTTGATAGCTTCTACACTTTCCTTACTTTCAAGGGTTTGAGTTCGGCCAATCCATCGGTCTCGAAACGGGATGACTCCTAACAATGAGCCTGTAAATGCCATCACCTTGGCTTGCTCTTGCAAAAAGTCTAAAGTATCGATCAAGGAGTTGACACCCTTGGTGCTAGCTTCTACTGGAATCAGAATGAAGTCGGCGGCTCCGACTGCGGATAAGCAGATTTGGGAGCGAGAAGGTTGGACATCAATTAGGACATAATCAAATAACTCTTGTACGGCTTTAAGTCGCAGTTTGAGAATGAATGCCCCAGCACCACTACTACTGAGGTAGTCCGAGACTTTAAATAGCCCTCGATCGGCAGGAATAAGGAATAAGTTGTCAGAGTTAGTGGGGTAGATGCCATCTTCTGTCTCTACCACTCCAGTCAGGACTTCGAGCAAGCTAGGCTGATTGGCGGCAACCTCGTGATTCAAATAAAAAGTCAAGTTGGCTTGAGGGTCACAATCGACTGCCAAGACTCGCTTACCCGCTGACGCTAGCAACAGCGAGAGAAAGAAAATCACGGAGGTTTTTCCTTGCCCTCCAGAGAGGGAGACACATGCACAAGTTTGCACGCTCGTCGTAAACCCAACTAGATACAGTACAGAATACAGGTTGAGGTATCTATATGTCTAGAATTCTAGGTATCTAGACATATAGATACCTAGAATTCGGGGTGAGGTAGCATTCGCCTGTAGTGATGAATGGCGTATTCCAATCTCTGTAATTGTTGGCGCACGAGTTAGCCAAAGCAAAAATTCTAGCTCTGATCCTGCCTCAGTTGGTTGTATGTGTGCTGTTAACTGACACTTTACGATTTCAACCACTGCTCCAAGCCCAGGGAATTGATAACAAGATTTCTTAGTGCAAGATGTCAGTTTATTTACTCGTACATTATCACGGGGCTTAGGCAATTTATAAATTCAAATAAAAATCCGAGCTTGGTTCCTGAATGGGGGGGCAAGTAATGGTCGCTGTGGTAGAGCAGAAACTAGCTGGGTTAGGGTGCCTGATAGGTGGGTAATGGGGCAAGAGTCAATGCTTTTGCCAAATGGCTGTTCGATATCGGTTTTTCTTAACAAGAGCTTGATGAGTAGTTAATGTCTGATTGTTAAGTTCATCTTGCACAAGTCAGAGGAGCCTAAAAGACAAGTAGGTAAAACCGATAGTCTTCTTGTTGGTTTCAAGGTAAATCTGAAGAAAATTTCTTGAGGGGTGCTTATGGAGCGCTTTCATTTTGAGCGCTTACTTTCAACTCGGCTGAGACGGCGAAACTTGCTGGTTAGCGCTGGCGCTTTAACGGGATTTGTACTCGCGTCTCAATGGCCCAGTCGTCGAGTCGTTGCTCAACCTAGGTTTTCTGACTATCCCTTCAAACTCGGTGTCGCTTCAGGCGATCCGCTACCTGATGGCATCGTGTTGTGGACGCGGCTTGCACCTCAGCCCTTAACTGGGAACGGCGGGATGCCGTCAGTGAACATCCCAGTGCAGTGGCAGCTTGCTACCGACCCGAATATGAGCAAAGTTGTACTACGGGGTACGGTCATGGCAACCCCAGAACTGGCTCACTCAATCCGTGTAGTTCTCGGTGGACTAAAGCCTGCCCAATGGTACTGGTATCAATTCAAGGCAGGCAACGAAGTTAGCCCGATTGGTAGGACGCGCACCGCTCCGGCTTTAGGTACTCCGACAAACCAACTCAACTTTGCCTTTGCTTCGTGCCAAATGTACGAACACGGGTATTTCATGGCGTACAAATACATGGCTCAGGAAAACCTCGATTTGGTCGTTCACTTAGGCGACTACATCTACGAGTATGGTCCTAATGAGTACCAATCAGAGGCGGGTAATATTCGCGTCCATAATAGTCCCGAAATCATTAGCCTAGAAGATTACCGCAATCGTTACGCTCTGTACAAATCTGACCCAGATTTACAAGCCGCTCATGCTGCCTTCCCCTGGAGCGTCACCTGGGATGACCATGAAGTTGAGAACAACTACGCTTCCTTGATTCCTGAGGAAAACCAAAGTCAGCAGGAGTTTACGCAACGGCGAGCTAATGCCTACCAAGCTTACTACGAACATATGCCCTTGCGAAGTTTCGCGCTGCCTAATGGTCCCAATATGCAGCTTTATCGGCGTATTGCTTTTGGCGACTTAGCGGATTTTCACATCCTCGATACTCGTCAGTATCGTAGTGATCAACCCTGTGATGACAACCTGAAACCCCGTTGTCCAGGAGCGTTGGAGCCATCCCAAACGATGATGGGTTCCGAGCAAGAGCAGTGGTTGTTTCAGGGATTGGACAACTCTAATGCACGCTGGAATGTCATTGCACAGCAAACGATGATGGCGCAGTACGATTTTGATGGTCGCCCTGGCTCGGAGGTGTTCAACATGGATCAGTGGGATGGCTATGTGGCGGCACGCGATCGCCTTTTAGATTTCATCCAACAGCAACAACCTAGTAATCCCGTTGTGATCACAGGCGATATCCACTCTAATTGGGTACACGACCTAAAAGCTGACTTCGATAACCCTGCCTCGCCTACTGTTGCTACTGAGTTCGTGGGAACTTCAATAACCTCGGACTTTCCAACAGCGTTTATTGCCCCAGTAACTGCGGCTTTGCCGGACAATCCTCACACCAAGTTCTTTGATGGGGCATTTCGGGGTTACGTGCGCTGTAATCTCACTCGCGAGCGCTGGCAGAGTGACTACCGCGTGGTTTCGACCATCCTTGACCCCAGTGCAACCATCAGCACTCTCGCTTCATTTGTTGTCGAAAACGGGCAACCGGGTGCTGAACAGCTCTAGCAATGCATCCTACTAGAATTTGTATGAGGACATTATTCATGCTCAGAAACAAAAGCACAGTTAAACCTTCTCTCTACGCCGGATTGTCTGTGCTGGGAGTTTTGTCTTCTGTAATGCTGACTTCTCCCACATTCGCAGCCATTGCGACCTTTGACAACTTCTCTGAGGGTTTTTCTGGAACGACGCTGACGGATGCAGGAGTGTCCTTCTTCAATTTGGATCAGGGTCTTTCCGAGCTACTGCCTTACACGTTTTATATCGACAGTACGACAGAAGACTACCTCGGCTCGTCGTTTTCGCCTCCCAATTACCTCACCTTTGGCAGCTTTGCTGAGGGTGCGGACGCGGCATTTGGACGCTTTAGCTCGATGTCGATTACCACTGGGGACGTGGAAAGTTCGGTCAGTCTCGATCTGTTCAGCCAGCTTTTTTATCCCTCCAACATTATCCTGACTTTAGAAGCGTTGCAGGAAGGTAGTCTTGTTGCTAGCACTTCCGCCTCACTCTCGGACTTTGAGGTAGTTGGAAGCAGCGATTTGCGGCAGCAGACGCTCTCCCTAAGAGGCTTGGAGTTTGACGAACTCCGGCTCTCTGCGTCTGGTACTGAGGAAGATAGTGTCGCTTTTATTGGTGTCGATAACGTCCGCATCAGCGTTCCCGAACCGACTTCTGTAATTGGGGTCTTGGTTTTGGGAGCTTTGGGGGCAGGTTCAGCATTCAGGCGTAAACAAAAATCTGTGGAGTAGGGAAAAATAGCGCTCGCCTATCTACCCAACAGCAAGCCCCTGGAACTAATACCAGGGGCTTCTTTTATTCCTCTACAGAGATTGTGGGGACAATTAATATTTAGTCACTACAAAATCCTAGCTACTGAATGCAAGACTAGGGTCGCTGTGACGACCAAGATCCCCAAATAGCAAAGCAAACCCCCTAACGGATTAACCAGCCTCAACAGAATTTTCCTCCGCTTCGGGAAAGATGCAGGCTTTTAGTACAACGTCATTTGTCATAGTGCTGGTGGGTTGGGCTTCTAAGTGATGGGCAATCTGACTACGTAACCAATCAGCCGGGGCATCTTTTCCATTTTTCTTTTGGCGAATTCGGTCTTGTTTGGGTAAGCCCTTGTTAATTTCTCGAATCACAGCACGGCACTGACGCAAAGTTAACTTTGAGGGGTCAAGTGTGCCGACTGCCTTAACAGGTTCTGATTCTACTGCTTTGAGTGTCTCTACAACTAGCTCTTCGGATTGGGCAGTTTTATAAGAGCCGTCAGAAGCTGCAAGAGATTCTTCAATCAGTGCGTTGGCGGATTCTGGCTTTTGTTCAGGTTCAGTTGTCCAGACTTGGTTCAAGGAAGCTGGTTGTGGCTCATCCGTTGGTAGGTAAGCTGTATCAGTTGCCATCTTTACGGCACCATAGGGTTGATAACGTAGGCAGCAAACGAAACTCAGGATAGCTGCATAGAGAAATGTAGCGAATAGGAAGTCAAGCATTATTTTATCCTTATGCGTTGAGTTGTGAGTTGGGGCTTTTAGTGTGGCGAGTACCCCATTCACGACCTCAGGAGCGTTAGCGACCTTTTATGCAACTAACGTCTTAGTTATTCCTGACCCATTCCGAAGAGTTAGCGCTGGTAAGAGATTGTTTTTCACCCAGCAGTAGTTCCGTTTGAAGTTGTCGAACAGCCTCATAGACTTTTTCCACAACCGCTAATGATTCCTCAATGTTCGGGATCTCCTGACTTTCGGCGATTGCTGTATTCATCGCTCTAATTTTTTGGTTGAGATTCACGCCAACTTTCCCTAGCTCAACTGCTGTCAGTCGGTTAACTTCAGGCGGAGACTGAGGTATCTTTGTGCGTTCTACACAACTGCGGATGTAATCGTTCAAACACATCCCCGAAGATGCTGCTTTAATTTTCCAATCGTTCTTTTCTTTGAGAGTTAGCCACACATAGGCTCTAGTTGTGCGGGTCTTTGTTCGAGTCATGGGCAGTCTTTTCAAAAAGCGTACCATCCAAAATTTCCAAATTGCCTCGCAGAGCAAGTCTGTCGAGAACGAACGCAGTTCGGGCGTCTCGTCAGAGACGCCTCTCGACATGGCTTGCTCCCTTTCGCGAAAACTCACTATTGACAAGACTATTCAACAATCCTGCCCCTAGAGGCTGTCACGACTGCCCTAACGCAAAACTAGGGGTTCTGGGCAGTAGCTGACTTAAAGACTAAGGTATTTTGCCACTCTTCCTATTAAAGAAGTGCTTAAATAGCAAAAACTGGGAAGATTGTGGGAAACAGTGGACAAAAATGGTTACAACGTGGGTAAATGTGGGCTAACTCATTATCCTCTTATTGCTACCTCTTCTTAATAAGGCTCAAAAAACG
>DATNQP010000303.1:0-6681 GCA_036703965.1 Leptolyngbyaceae cyanobacterium | reverse complement strand
ATGGGAGAAACTAACTTGCCAGAGCAAACGTTTCCCAAGATGTGTCCCTACAGTTTTAATGAAATTTTAGACAATAGTTTTTATCCTGGCGAACCGAGTGAGTTGGTCAGCGAATCAGAGTAGATGTTGGGTTTCCTTGGTTAACCTAACCTACAGGCGATTTGCGATCGCAAATCGCTGCTGCTCTTTAGATCGCACTCGACGAAGAAGATGAAGAAGTGAGATCGCATCAATGACGCCAGCAACGAGGAAGAATAAAGCTGGAGGGCAGTTCTACAATAGGGACGTTGAGGTGGGAAAACAGTCATGCATGTGCCAGAAACGAACGAAAAGACAGCAATGCCTGCACCAAGCCTCTACGAAACAGATTTCTACGCCTGGACGCAGGAACAAGTATCTTTACTGAGCAAACATCAGTGGGGTCAGCTTGACCTGCTCAATCTGATTGAGGAGATTGACTCTTTGGGGAAACAGCAACGCCAGGAACTGCGAAATCGGTTGAGTGTGTTGATTGGTCATTTACTGAAATGGGAGTACCAATCGCAACGCCGTAGCCGTAGTTGGGTGGCGACAATTCAGGTGCAGCGTCTGGATGTGTCCGAACTGCTTGAAGAAAATCCCAGTCTAAAACCCTACCTGGAGGAAGCACTCCAGAAGGCTTATGCTAAGGGTGTCATATTGAGTGTGAAGGAAACTGAGCTGCCTCGTGGTACTTTTCCGGTTGAGTGTCCCTACAGTTTGACGGAAATTTTAGACAATAGCTTTTATCCTGGCGAACCGAGTGAGTTGATAAGTGAATTGGAGTAGATGTTGGGTTTCCTTGGTTAACCTAACCTACGGGCGATTTGCGATCAGCTTTGCTGGTGCCAAAGGCAATCGCACTCGACGAAGAAGATGAAGAAGTGCGATCGCATTGATGACGCCAGGGTTCCTTGCTCAACCCAACTTATGGGTGATTTGCGATCGCACTCAGAGTATAAGAAACATACTGAGGGCTACAATCAACAGGAAGGCATAAGGCAAATAAGTATAACCTTGTAAAGCCGATTGCAACAGCAAACGGAATCGTTGGCTCTTTTTGACATCAAAAACTTCTTGAAAATACGGTATATTAAAACCTTCAAAATACGGAAATTTTATATATATCCACCCAACATGGGATCATATCGAGAATCTTACTGAAGGAAAAGGGGTTTAACTTTGAAATTTACTACAAAGCGCAATGAAAATCTTCGCCGAATTCAGCAGCTTGACCCGGTGCAAGACCATTGTCAGATTTACCATCTGATGACGGGTTATGAGTTTCCTTGGGACATGGTGCGATCGCTTGAAGTTGCTTTAATGCGAACCTTCTGCGTTCCCAGTATCTCAGCACTGCTGGATAAAACTGGTGAATTTAAGCAGCGTCCCCAGAAACGCTACGACGACACCTCGCTCATTGTCGCAGAAATCATGAAATGGGGGTATGAGAGCGATCGCGCTACCAAAGCACTTGAACGAATGAATGCCATTCATGGGCGATTCAAGATTTCTAATGAAGATTTCCTCTACGTGCTTTCAACCTTTATTTTTGAACCAATTCGCTGGAATACTCGCTTCGGCTGGCGTCAAATGTGCGAGCAAGAACGTCTGGCATCTTTTTACTTCTGGCGCGAGGTAGGCAAGCGGATGCACATCAAAGACATTCCAGAAACTTATGAGGAATTTGAACGCTACAATCTCGACTACGAACGTCAATACTTTAGCTATTCAGACGCCAATCGCCGCACGGGTGAAGCCACTCGTGACCTTTTTCTGAGTTGGTTTCCTGGCATTCTTCGACCAATCCTAAAACCTGCTACCGATGCCCTACTGGATGACACTATGCTCGAAGCCTTTGGGTTTGGGCCACCGCCGATGGCAGTGCGTTGGGGTGTCGCCGCCAGCCTCAAACTCCGGGCTAGAATATTGCGGTTATTGCCTCCCCGGAAGCAGCCAAGCTTTTTTACAGACTTACCCGTGCGAAGCTATCCCAACGGCTACAAAATATCTGAGTTGGGACCACCCCCAATACAGTAGAGACGCCAATTTCGCCTCTGTACAACCGCAATCTGTTGTGTCTAAATATCCAAACCAACAACCGTCAGCTCAGGCGGATGTTCGACAGTGAACTGATAGTAAAGCTCTTGTTTAGACTGAGGCGGCAGAGTAAGCGACCATTCTAGCCTTCCCATCTCACCCACCTGAATCTGAGGATTGGAGCGGGTTAGGCGTATTTTTATTTGGTCATTGCGGCTGACTGGCAGCTGTTCTGTGAGTGTTAGCTGAGCATCATACTCTACATAGTTTGTAATCACCAGCCGGTAGGCATAGGTAGTACGCCGGTAGTTGCCAATTAGCTTTTTGTCTACCTGACGCTCTACCAAAACCCGATCAATTTTCAGCCCTTCGTCAATCCCCAAGTTAAGCTGAAATTCTTGACCAGGGGCAATTTTATCTAGCTCGGTTGTTCCAATAAAGGTGTTATCGCGGAAGATATTCGCTTTGCCGGGTAGTAGGGTAACTCCGGTGAGGGGATTCGTAACTGTGGTCTGAAGGTGAGCTAAGCTCATCAACCGAGGTATAGCGATATACTCAGCACGAGAAGGATAATCTTCGTCAAAAATCGTGGTTTTGTGAGGCTCACCATCACTGGGAATATTGCCACTACTACTGGCTCCCAAGGTAACAACGCCTCCTGGTTGAGAGGCTTCTGCTGTTGTCATTTGGGCTAGAGCAAGTTCTAACTCTGTATCCTTTACTGGTTCTGGTAAAGGTGTTGTACCTGGATAAGGCATGATAACAGAGATGCCTCGTGGCTGTAAGCTGTTAGCTTCTGCCATAGCCTTTGCTATTTGTCCGGCATTGCTTTGGTGTTGCACATCGACATACCAGGGGTTCACTTTAGGCGGCAGGGTACCTAATCCTGGCTTAGCTGTCGAAAGGGTGAGGGCGACATCCAGCCAATCTTCACCACTACTTTGCTTAACTTCTGCGAGGTAGCTTATATTGATTTTTTCGCTCGTCGCGCTCAATCGCAAGTCATAGAAGGGTACCCAGCTAGCTTGCTGGACAACATAGGACACTTCCAGCTCAAATTCACCTGCCGCTGAGGGTTCTAGGGTGACAATAATCGTGAAACTTTCCTGAGGTTGGGGGACACAAAGCTGTTGTAGCTGCTGGCGAAGTGACTGTAATTGCTTGTCAAGCTGTTTTTGTTCTTTCTCCGAAATCGCGATCGCTTTTGAGAATTCGCTGTACTGCTGTCCCACAAAATCCAGTAATTCCTTGATTTGACTCAGGTTCAGCTCTTGGGAGATTTGGGAGCTTGTCAGGCGCTCTAAGTACTGAGTACTTAAGCTTTTTACAAAATTGCGTTGGAGATTGAGCAGTGTCAGCTGGTCTTGCAGATAACGTTTTTGCTCCTCGACTTGTCCAATTTCTGGAGTCAGCTGGGAAGTTTCTTGAGCGATTGCCTCTTTAACATACGTTCGTTCTGTTCGCACCCCTAATAATCGCACCGCTACGCTACCCTTACCCGACGCCCGAACCGACTCGCTTAGGAGAGTCACCGGCAATTGGGTAATGACAAGTTCATGCTCTTCACCAGTCAGCTGCACCACACCCCGGCGCGTAACCTGTGCTTGGTTAGCGTATACCGTAACCTCACTAATGCGGGTGTCTACCGTCTTGTTCATCAGTCCTTAGTCCTTAGTCTTTAGTCCGAAGAAGGGTTACAGGGAGAGCAGGATTGAAGGTTTGAACGTTCAACCTTCAACCTCCAACCTTCTAACCTTCAACCTTCTAACCTTCAACCCTTTGACCAATCCTTTTTAATGTTTCACAGGTAAAATCCCAGCCAAATCAAGAATCTGGGGAATCAAGTCTTCTCGTTTGACCGCCATCATGTGGACACCCTGACACAGCTGCCGCGCTAGCTGGACTTGCTGGGCAGCAATCTTTATCCCTTCTTGTAAAGGGTCATCCGCCGCTGCCAGCTGGTCAATGACGGTTTGGGGTATATCGACACCTGGAACGTATTTATTAATAAATTGGGCATTTTTAGCAGATTTGAGCAGAAATATCCCGGCTAAAATCGGCTTATTGGTGCCAGCAGCAATTTTGTCCATAAAAATTTCCAGCCGCTGGAAATCGCAAATTAGCTGGCTCTGGAAAAACTGTGCTCCTGCCTCTAGTTTACGCTCAAAGCGACGCTGCAAACCAGACCAACTTTTTAGCTGGGGGTCAACGGCAGCACCGGCAAACAATTCTGTAACACCATCCGTGAGGGGCTTATCGTTTGCATCAGAACCGCTATTGAGCTTGGTAATCAGTCGCAGTAAGCGCACTGATTCCAGCTCAAAGACGCTCTTGGCGTCAGGATGGTCGCCCGCTTTGACGGGGTCACCCGTGAGGGCGAGGATGTTATGGATACCCAAAGCATGGGCACCCATCAGATCAGCTTGCAGGGCGAGACTGTTGCGATCGCGGCAGGCTACCTGACAAATCGGCTCAATCCCGTGCTGCAATAAAATCACTGACGCCGCGAGCGGACACATCCGCAGTACGGCTCGACTTCCATCAGTAATATTAACGGCGTGGACTCGACCCTTCAGAGCTTGCGCCATTTTAATCATATGGACTGGGTTGCCTCCCTTAGGCGGTGCCACCTCAGCGGTAATTAAAAATTCACCTGATTCAGCAGCAGTACGAAAGGTCTTTTGAGTGGAGACTGTACCTGGAGAGGAATCCTGTCGGGATAATACCATTGTGCCTGCCCTGATTTTTAAGTTTTGAATCGTATCGCTCATAGTTCACTGAACGTTTTGATAAAGTTTTGAGTTTTGAATTTTTATCTAAGCTTAAACACAACTTGTTCTGTTAACTCTTCACTTTACAAAAGCATCTCATCTTGACGAGTGGCATAAATTGGATGAGTGCAATAGGCATCAGTCCCGGTTTTCGCCCAAGCCTGACACTACTAATTCCCTTAATTAAGAATCCCACTCCTTCTAGGGATGAGGCTGTCAAAGTGGCACCGAATAACCTAGGGCAGCTTTAACATTGGACAGAGTCTGATTAGCGATCGCTTCTGCTTTCTCTCTCCCCTCTCGTAGTACTGACTCCAGATAACCCTTGTCATCCATCACCGTTTGATACTTGTCCTGAATCGGTCTGAGGGCTTCAAGTGTTGTCTCTGTTAGCAACGGCTTAAATTGACCCCAGCCCATATCGTGACACTCTGCCGCTACGGCTTCTTTCGTCTTGCCAGAAAGTATCATATACAGACCTAGAAGATTGTTACACTCCGGACGTTCTGGGTCATCAAACGTTAAACCCCTCGCCGTGTCTGTTTTGCAGCGCTTAATCTTCTTTTGTATAATATCGGGCGGGTCTAAAAGATTAATTCGGCTGCCCTCTGCCGGGTCAGACTTTGACATTTTCTTAGTGCCATCCGTCAAGCTCATCACCCGCGCGCCTTCCTTCCGAATCAGGGGTTCTGGCACTTTCAAGATGGGTTGCTTTCCTTTACCAAATTGGTAATTAAACCGATCTGCAATATCTCGCGTCAGTTCCAGGTGCTGCTTCTGATCTTCTCCCACCGGCACTTTATCCGCCTGATAAAGCAAGATATCTGCCGCCATCAATACGGGATAGTCCAGCAAGCCGGTATTGACATTTTCCCCTTGCCTAACTGCCTTTTCCTTGAACTGAATCATGTCAGTCAGCCAATTGATAGGCGTGATGCAGTTGAACAGCCAAGTCAGTTCACTATGAGCCGAAACATGGGATTGGACAAAGATACTGGAGTATTCCAAATCAATCCCACACGCTAAATAGAGAGCGGCAATGGTATAGGTATCAGATGCCAGGGTGGCGGGATTGTGGGGTGCCGTGATGGCGTGTAAATCCACCACACAGAAAAAATTTTCGTACTGGCTTTGACCTTCCACCCAGTTACGAATTGCTCCCAAATAGTTGCCTAGATGGAGATTGCCGGTTGGTTGAACCCCAGAAAAAGCTCGCTGCTTAGCCATTGATTTTGGTTAATACTTCCTTAGGGTGTATCAGTTCTATCAATTTTGCCATGCCCCCAGTCGAAGTGGTTGTAATACCCATTTCCTTTTGATGCGCTACACATCGCCCCCCAACCCCCTTAATCAGGGGATGCCGGAAAGGTATCTGTAGCAAGCCTTTATGAAATTGGTATAAGAATGCCTCGACTCAGCCGAAGTCCACCTGTCCACAATGTGCGATCGCATATCATAAAGCGAAATAGACCTAGCTTGAAAACAGGTCTAATGGATAAGCGATCGCTGGATGTCTGGAGGATGTCACCGTAATGAGAAGATAGTTTTATAACCTCCCTAAAGATTTGATTGGACTGGTCATGGCTCAAATTCAGTTTTCTAGAGGTATCACCGAAGACGTTGTCCCTGATGTGCGTCTTACCCGCTCTCGTGACGGCAACCAAGGCACCGCAACGTTCTATTTTGAAAAACCCAAAGCCCTCGATGGCACCAACACGGAAGACATCACTGGGATGTACATGATTGATGAAGAGGGTGAAATCGTGACCCGAGAGGTCAAGGGCAAATTTGTCAATGGTCAGCCGATGGCACTAGAAGCGATTGTGCTGATGAAATCCCAAGGAGAATGGGA